>DASXPS010000095.1 GCA_036493475.1 Sporichthyaceae bacterium
ACGTCGAAAGCCTGGGAGAACGCTGCTTTACCGACCCCACGTAAAGGGACCTGCCGCGCCGCCAGACCCAAGACGACTTGGGCCGCGGGCCGTCGGTACACCGGCAACGCCCGCAGCATCGCGCGCTCGGCTAGCCCCGCATTTCGCACATGACGGTGGGTGGCCCGGCGACTCCGAGATTTGTTGATCATGGTGGTCGGGTGGGGTCGACGTCAAGCATGTCCAGGAGTCGGGCTTGTATCGGTCCTGGTCGGGGAATGATCGCGTGCCGGCCGTCGGAGGCTGGGATCAGGCGCAGCCGCGACAGTGCCTCGAAGATCAGTCGTCCGGTGGGTTTGGTCGGGCGGCCGGGTCGGAGTCCGTCGAGGGTAGTGGCTGGGGCGATGGCCCGGCGTACGTGGCGTTCGACGAGGCTGAAGATGAGCAGGGCCAGGCAGATCACGGTGATCAACGCGGCGATCCGGCGGTTGTTGTGCAGGAACATCGGGGCCACGGCCAGTGGTCCCTTGAAGGCGCCGTAGCGGCGTTCGACGGCTTCTTGACCCTTGTAGCGGCGCAGCACCTCGGACGGGTCGATGTCGGTGGGCAGGTTGGTGAGCAGGGCGTACCAGCCGTCGGTAGCGGCTTCCTGGGCGAGCGCGGCCTGGTCGAACGACCAGGCCAGGGTGGGTTTCCCGGTGCCCGGGTCGGTACCGATGGTGGTACGCAGGTAGGCGGTGACCCTGCGGTCGCGGGCGATCGCGGCGACCCGGGCGGTGACCGCGGCTTGGTCGGGGTAGTGCCGTGAGCCCAGCCCTCGAGCGAGCCGGTCGAGGTCGTCGCGGGCCCGGTCGAGCTTCTTGACCCGAGCGGTGGCCGCGGCGGCGGCCCGCGCGCTGGAGTGCACGAACACCCGCCGCAGCGCCAGCACCGGGTCGCGTGTGCGTTTCCCGGTGATCGTCATCGCGTCCTCGCGGACCGCCCAGCTGCCCCGCGCCGCGGGCGCGACCCCAGCGTCGCGGTCGGCGACGTAGTCCACCTCGGTGGCCGTGCCGCGATCGAGCGCGGCCAACTCCGCGGCCCGCACGTAGGTCTTCGACGCCGGCGCGATGAACTGGACCCCGGCCGCGATCATGTCCGACAAGTTGCTGTAAGACACCAGCTTCGAGTCCCCGACCAGCAGGAACCGTCGCGGACCGGCCAGGTCGCGGCATGCCCGCATCGCCGTGCTGACCTGGCTGACCTCACCGGCACCACCGGCATAAGCGCGGTGGAACACCGGTACCGCGCCGTCCCCGGTCACGGCCAGCCCGGTCTGGATCTGCTTGAGATCCGGGCGCCGATCCTTGGGATGCCCGAACTTCGGGGCTGGATGATCCGGGTCGGTCTGCTCGTAGGCCCCGTACAACGACACCGAGGTCATGTCCCAGTGCAGCCGGGCCACATCCAACCCGAACCCCGCGATCGCCTGCGCACCTACCGAGCCCACGATGTGATCCAGTTCCGGCGCGATCGCGTCCAACGCCCGCGCGATCCGATCGTCGTTGAGCGCCCCAGAGGGCACCCCCAGCGCCTGGTCGACCGCCCACTCCCGCGCCCAATCACCCACCCGCCACATCGGCGCAGGCGAGGTCAACCGATTCGCGATCAACGCCTCGATCACCTGCCCATGCGACACGATCGCCACATCCCGCACTGGACACGCCCGATCGATGATCCCGACCAGATCGAGCCGCCGGGAGAACTCAGCCACCACCGGCAACGCACCCAACGCCATATCCACACTCGACGGCCCATACACCGCCCGCTGCCCACGCACACCCTGTTGTCGCATCCCGCGCTAACATGATCAAGACAACGCGCCGAGAACTGACCTTCCATCATGTGCGAAGGACGGGGCTAGCGAGCCACCCGGTGCAGGGTGGGCTCTGTCAGGAGGTCCCCGGTG
>DASXPS010000096.1 GCA_036493475.1 Sporichthyaceae bacterium
CTACATCGGCACCGAGCACATCCTGCTCGGACTCATCCATGAGGGTGAGGGCGTAGCCGCCAAGGCGCTGGAGAGCCTCGGCATCTCGCTGGAGGCCGTCCGCCAACAGGTCGAAGAGATCATCGGACAGGGCCAGCAGGCCCCGAGCGGGCACATTCCCTTCACCCCCCGCGCCAAGAAGGTGCTCGAGCTGTCGCTGCGCGAGGCGCTGCAGCTGGGCCACAACTACATCGGCACCGAGCACATCCTGCTCGGCCTGATCCGCGAGGGCGAGGGCGTCGCCGCCCAGGTGCTGGTGAAGCTCGGCGCCGACCTGAACCGGGTCCGCCAGCAGGTCATCCAGTTGCTCTCCGGCTACCAGGGCAAGGAGCCCGCCGCCGGCGCCGGTGGCGCCGCCGAAGGCACCCCGTCCACGTCACTGGTGCTCGACCAGTTCGGTCGCAACCTGACCCAGGCCGCCCGCGAGTCCAAGCTCGACCCGGTGATCGGACGCGAGAAGGAAATCGAGCGGGTCATGCAGGTGCTCTCCCGACGCACCAAGAACAACCCGGTGCTGATCGGCGAGCCCGGCGTCGGCAAGACCGCGGTGGTCGAGGGCCTGGCGCAGAAGATCATCCGCGGCGAGGTGCCCGAGACGCTGAAGGACAAGCAGCTCTACACCCTCGACCTCGGCGCATTGGTGGCCGGCTCCCGCTACCGCGGTGACTTCGAGGAGCGGCTGAAGAAGGTCCTCAAGGAGATCCGCACCCGCGGCGACATCATCCTGTTCATCGACGAGCTGCACACCCTGGTCGGTGCCGGTGCCGCCGAGGGCGCTATTGACGCCGCGTCCATCCTCAAGCCGATGCTGGCCCGCGGCGAGCTGCAGACCATCGGTGCCACCACGCTGGACGAGTACCGCAAGCACTTGGAGAAGGACGCAGCGTTGGAGCGCCGCTTCCAGCCCATCCAGGTCGCCGAGCCGTCGCTGTCGCACACCATCGAGATCCTCAAAGGCCTGCGCGACCGCTACGAGGCACACCACCGGGTGTCCATCACCGACGGTGCGCTGGTCGCCGCGGCCACCCTGGCCGACCGCTACATCTCCGACCGGTTCCTGCCGGACAAGGCCATCGACCTGATCGACGAGGCCGGGTCCCGGATGCGTATCCGGCGGATGACCGCTCCGCCGGACCTGCGCGAGTTCGACGAGAAGATCGCCGGCGTGCGTCGGGACAAGGAGTCCGCGATCGATGCGCAGGACTTCGAGAAGGCCGCCGCCCTGCGCGACACCGAGAAGCAGTTGCTCGGGGAGAAGTCGCAGCGGGAGAAGGAGTGGAAGGCCGGCGACATGGACGTCGTCGCCGAGGTCGACGAGGAACTGATCGCCGAGGTGCTGTCCACAGCGACCGGTATCCCGGTGTTCAAACTGACCGAGGAGGAGTCCGCGCGGCTGCTCCGCATGGAGGACGAGCTGCACAAGCGCGTCATCGGTCAGAAGGAAGCGATCAAGGCGCTGTCCCAGGCGATCCGGCGCACCCGGGCCGGTCTGAAGGACCCGAAGCGGCCGGGCGGCTCGTTCATCTTCGCCGGCCCGTCCGGTGTCGGTAAGACCGAGCTGTCCAAGACGCTGGCCGAGTTCCTGTTCGGCGACGAGGATTCGCTGATCGCACTGGACATGTCCGAGTTCTCCGAGAAGCACACGGTGTCCCGGCTGTTCGGTTCCCCGCCGGGATACGTGGGCTACGAAGAAGGTGGCCAGCTCACCGAAAAGGTGCGCCGCAAGCCGTTCTCCGTCGTGTTGTTCGATGAGGTGGAGAAAGCCCACCCGGACATCTTCAACTCCCTCCTGCAGATCCTGGAGGACGGACGTTTGACCGACGCCCAGGGCCGGGTGGTCGACTTCAAGAACACCGTGATCATCATGACCACGAACCTCGGTACCCGGGACATCTCCAAGGGCATCAACCTCGGCTTCGCCGCCGACGGCAACGCCCAGACCGACTACGAGCGGATGAAGAACAAGGTCCAGGACGAGCTCAAGCAGCACTTCCGCCCGGAGTTCCTCAACCGCGTGGACGACATCGTGGTGTTCCACCAGTTGTCCCAGGACGAGATCATCCAGATCGTCGACCTGATGATCGCCAAGCTGGACGATCGGATGAAGGACAAGGACATGGCCGTCGAGGTCACGCCCGCGGCCAAGGCCCTGCTCGCCAAGCGCGGCTTCGACCCGGTGCTCGGCGCCCGTCCGCTGCGCCGCGCGATCCAGCGCGACGTCGAGGACGCGTTGAGCGAGAAGATCCTGTACTCCGAGCTGAGGCCGGGTCAGATCGTCGTGGTCGACGTGGAGAACGAGGGCGAGAACCCCACCTTCACCTTCCGCGGCGAGCCCAAGCCAATGGAGATGCCGGACTCGCCGCCGGTGGAGCTCAACCAGAACGACTGAACGCCGAACTCGAGGGCCGTCACCGACACCGGTGGCGGCCCTCGTGCATGCCCACCCCCGTTGCGTCCGAAGAACTGTGGGTACCCGGACACTGTTCTTCGGACGTTACGGGTTTTGGGGGAGGGTGAAGCTGCCGTCGGGCAACGGGTCGACGAGGCCGTCGGCGACCAGGCTGTCCAGCGCTCGCGCGCGCTGCAACGGCTCGTTCCAGCACGCGTCCAACGCGGCCGTGGGCACCGGTTCCGGTGCCGCGTCGCGGAGTGCGGCGAGCAGGCGGCCGCGGACCTGGCGGTCGGTGCCGGCGTAGGTCTGCACCCTGCGGGGTACCTCCCCGGCGGGTTTGCCGGCGGCCAGCCAGGCGCAGCGCTCGCGCACCGGGCACAACCCGCAGCGCGGGTTTGTCGCCGTGCAGACCAGGGCGCCGAGTTCCATGGCGGCCACGTTCCAGGTGGCGGCGGCTTCGGGGTCGTCGGGGAGCAGGATCGCTGCTCGTTTGCGCTCGGCTTTGGTCAGTGAGTTCGGTGGGAGTTCTCGGCCACTTTCGATGCGCTCCAGGACCCGGCGAACATTGGTGTCCAGCACGATGTGGCGTTGGCGGTGGGCAAACGAGGCGACCGCGGCGGCGGTGTACTCGCCGACGCCGGGCAGGGCGCGCAGTTGCTCGATGTCGTCCGGTACCACGCCGTTGTGTTGTTCGGTGATGGCGACTGCTGCTTCGCGCAGTCGCAGCGCACGTCGTGGATAGCCGAGTCGGCCCCAGGCCAGCACGGCATCGCCAGGGCTCGCGGTCGCCATGTCTTTCGGCGTCGGCCATCGCTGCAGCCACGCTTCCCAGGCGGGCAGCACCCTGGCAACCGGGGTCTGCTGCAGCATCACCTCGCTGACCAACACGGCCCAGCCGTCGATCTGTGGGGCGCGCCAAGGTAACTCTCGGGCATGCCGGCGGTACCACGAGGTAATCGCCTCGACCAATGTGGCCGCGTTGACGTTGTCCCTGCTCAGCGCTACTCCCGGGTTCGGCGCGCCTCCGTGTTTGCGCGGCGGCTGCAACCTAACGTGACCAACGCTATGAGTCTCACCGGTCACACCAGCCACCGCCCCGGCAGCGTCTACTGGCGCCGGCGCGGGATCCTCGCGGTTGCCGCCGCGGCATTGATGGGCTTCGGGTTGAAAGCCTGCGCGGGCGGGAGTCCGCCGGACATCAAGAACGTCTCCGAACAGCTCAGCGTGCCGATCGTGTCGACCTACACGCCGACCCCGACGCCGACCGCTACCGCGACCGGTCTGCCGTATGAGGTGCCGGAGGGTTTCGTGCCCGGCTTCAGCGACAGCGTTGCGATGACCGGCACCACGATGCCGGTGCCGAGCGACAACGCACTGCCCACCGCGAAGGCCGCCGCGATCGCGCAGGCCGTGAAGCCCGTCGCGTGTGACGCCGCGGCGCTCGCGGTGAGCCTCAAGGCGGACGCCGTGCAGTACTCCGGCAAGACGATGCCCAAGCTGTTCATCGGGGTGAAGAACATGGGCCCGGCGCCGTGCCAGGTCGACCTCGGCTCCAAGGCGCTGTCGTTCGTCATCACCTCGGGCAAGGACCGCATCTGGTCCTCCGACGACTGCCAGGGCAAGGGCGAGCACGACATCCGCCTGCTCAAGCCGGGCCAGGAACTGTGGGCCCGTTCGGTGTGGGGCAAGGTGCGTTCGGCGCCGGGCTGCCCGAAGGGCGAGGCGAGCGCCAAACCCGGGTACTACGTGTTGGACGGCTCCGCGGGCGGCGTGAAGCCGCACAAGCGCGTGGTGTTCCAGGTCAAGTAGCCGCCGGCCGCAGCTGAGGCAGCGTCAGACGTAGCGTTCCAGGATCGATGACTCGGCCAGTCGGGACAGTCCCTCACGCACCGAGCGTGCCCGGGTCTCCCCGACACCGTCCACCGCCTGTAGGTCGTCAATGCCCGCGGCGAGCAGCTTCTGCAGGCCGCCGAAGTGCTCCACCAGTCGGTCGATGACCGGCTGCGGCAGCCGCGGCACCTTGGCCAGTAGCCGGTAGCCGCGGGGGCTGACCGCGGACTCCAGCGCGTCCACCGAGCCGGGGTGCCCCAGCGCTCTGGCCACGGTGGTCAGGTCCAGCAGGTCCCCGCCGGACAGGTTGTCCAACGCGGCCAAGGCCGCGGGCACCGTGTACGGGCGACGTCCGCTGGGCGTGGGCAGGTAATCCCGAGCGACCAGTTCTCGATCCGGGTCCACCCCGGAGATCAGCTCGTCCAACTGCAAGGACAGCAGGCGTCCGTCGGTGCCCAACTCGAGCACGTAGCCGGCGATCTCGCCCGCGATGCGGCGCACCATCTCCAGCCGCTGGGCGACCGCGGCGACGTCGCGGATGGTGACCAGGTCCTCGATCTCCAGCGCGGACAGCGTGCCCGCCACCTCGTCCAGCCGCAACTTGTAGCGCTCGAGGGTGGCCAGCGCCTGGTTGGCCCGGGCCAGGATGCCGCCGGAGTCCTCCAACACGTGCCGGTATCCGCTCACGTAGAGCGCGATCAGGTTCATCGACTGGCTCACCGAGATCACCGGCAGGTCCACCTGCCGGGACACCCGGTCGGCGGTGCGGTGTCGGGTACCGGACTCGTTCGTGGGGATCGAGGAGTCCGGCATCAGATGCACGGCCGCGCGCATGATCTTGGTGGCGTCGCGGTCCAGCACGATCGCGCCGTCCATCTTGGCCAGCTCCCGCAGGCGGGTGGCGGAGAACTCCACGTCGAGCACGAAACCACCGGTGCACATGGACTCGACGGTCTTGTCGTGACCGAGCACGATCAGCGCGCCGGTGTGCCCGCGCAGGATGCGTTCCAGGCCCTCCCGCAGGGTAGTGCCCGGCGCCACCGCAGCCAGGGTGGCCCGCAGCAGAGCTTCTTGCTCGGCTGCGGATTGATCCCGTTCCATCGCGGACACGGATCCCCCGTCAGGCTTGAACGTAGGGCGAGTCTAGAGCCCCCACCTGCAGGTTTAGGGAATGTCGGGGTCAGGACACTGGATGCAGCGTGCGCAACTGGGGTGGCGGGGCCTTCGCGGTGGCCGCGGCCCAGGCCATGGCCAGGTTGGAGACTTCGCGTAGCACCATGCCGCCGGGCGCCGCCACGCCCGCGCCGGGCGGTACCAGCGCGCGGCGAAAGCCCAGCCGGGCGGCCTCGGCCAACCGGACTGCCATGCCGCGCACCGGGCGAATCTCGCCGGTCAGGCCGAGTTCGCCGAGTGCGATCAGATCCGCGGGCAACGGCTCGTCAGTTTCCGCGCTGGCCACTGCCAACGCCAAGGCCAAATCTGCCGTTGGGTCGGTCAGCCGCACTCCACCGACGGTGGAGGTGTAGACGTCCTTGTCGAACAACCGGATGCCGGCGCGGCGTTCCAGCACCGCCAGGATCAGCGCCACCCGGGCGGATTCCAACCCGGCGCTGGTGCGCCGCGGGGCGTTGCCCGACGTGGGCGCTACCAGCGCCTGCAGTTCCACCACCAGGGCGCGGCGGCCCTCCATGGTCACCGTCACCGACTGACCGGGCACCGGCACCGATACCCGGGAGAGGAACAGGCCGCTGGGGTCGGTGAGCCCGACGATGCCGTCGTCGGTGAGCTCGAAGCAGGCGACCTCGTCGGCCGGGCCGTAGCGGTTCTTCACCCCGCGCACCATGCGCAGCCGGCCGCCGCGTTCGCCCTCGAACTGCAGCACCACGTCGACCAGGTGCTCGAGCACCCGCGGACCGGCGATCGCGCCGTCCTTGGTGACGTGGCCGACCAGGACTGTGGTCATCCCGCGGTCCTTGGCCAACCGGACCAGCCCGGCGGACACCTCGCGCAGCTGGGTGACCCCACCGGCACTGCCGTCCGCGTCGGTAGTGGCGATGGTCTGCACCGAGTCGACGATAAGCAGCGCCGGGTTGACGGTTTCCACATGGGCGGCGACTGCGGCGAGGTCAGTCTCCGCGGCCAGATACAGGTGCGGCACCACCGCGTCCACCCGTTCGGCGCGCAGCCGGACCTGAGCCGCGGACTCCTCGCCGGTCACGTAGAGCACGTCCACCCCGGTGCGGGCGAGCTGGGAGGCGACCTCGAGCAGCAGTGTCGACTTGCCCACGCCGGGCTCACCGGCCAGCAGCACCACCGCGCCCGCGACCAGGCCGCCGCCGAGGACCCGGTCCAGCTCCGCCACGCCGCTGGGCGTGGACTGCGCGGCGACCGCGCTGACCTCGCCGATCTGCCGGACCTCGGAACGGGGCAGCACGCGCCCGCCGGTGCGGCGCACGGTGCCGACGGTCGCGGCGACGGCGGCCACCGTGCTCCAGGCGGCGCAGCCACCACAGCGGCCCACCCACTTGGCGCTGCGCCAACCGCAGTCCGCGCACCGGTACGTTTCGCTCGACCTCGCCATGTCGAACACAGTATCGATGTGGCCCGACAATTCCCTGTCGCCGCGCGGAGTCAGGGTCAGAACCGACGGAACCACAGGTTGACCGCGGCGTCGACGTCCCAGCCGCCGCCGCGTTCGTCGACCTCGCGTAACGCGCCCGCCACGACCGAGGCCGGGAATTCGATCCCGAGCACTGCGGCCAACTCGGCCCGCGAGCCGAAGTGCCACCGGATGTCCAGCGGCTTGCGGGTGAACCCCCGACGTCCCCAGAACAACTCCAGCGTCTCCGGGTCGTGCCGCAGCCCGTCCGCCACCAACCCCGCCGCGAACCACCGCCCCACCTCCGACCGCGTTCCGTCGTGGTCCAACACCACTGCCAGTCCGCCGCGACGCAGCACCCTTTCCACCTCGCGCAGCCCCGGTTCGCAGCCGGGGCCGAAGAAATACGCCCACCGGGCGTGCGCCAGGTCGATCGAGGCGTCCGGCACCGGCAGCGCCTGGGCCGTTCCCTGACGTGCCGTCACGTTGGGATGCATCGCTGCCCGGCGCGCGGCCGCGGCGGCCAAACCCCGGTGCGGCTCCACGCCGACTACGCTGCGGCAGCGGCCGGCCAGCCCCGGCAGGTGGAAACCATTGCCGCAGCCGATGTCCAGCGCGTCGCCCCAGTCGGCCGCGCCCAGCAGGGGGCGCTGGTCGATCAGCGCCGCGATCGCGTTCCAGATCACCCCGTCCGGATCGACGGCGCGATTTTCCGCCTCGTACATCTCGGGGAAGTCCCAGATGTTCGGACTGGCCATCACCCCGTTCATCACCGTGTCCCGTTCACCACGAGGTGCCGGTGATCCGTTCGTAGATCTCGATGTAGCGCCGGCGGGTGGCGTCCACGATCTCGGCCGGTACCTCGGGTGCCGGGGGCTTGCGGTCCCAGCCGGTACCCGCGGCCCAGTCGCGCACGAACTGCTTGTCCAGGTTGAGCTGCGAGGCGCCCGGCGACCAGGTGTCGGCCGGCCAGAAGCGAGAGGAGTCGGGGGTCAGTAGCTCGTCGCCGAGGGTCAACACCCCGTCAGAATCCAGTCCCAGTTCGACTTTGGTGTCCGCGACGAGAATTCCGCGCTCGGCGGCCAGCTCCGATCCGCGTCGGTACAGCTCGAGCGTCACCTCGGTCAATTGTTCGGCGAGTTCCGCGCCGACGGTGTCCACCACGTCCGCGGCGGTCATCGGCTCGTCGTGCTCACCGATCGGCGCCTTGGTGGTGGGGGTGAAGATCGGCGCGGGCAGCCGCGAGCCCTCCATCAACCCGGCGGGCAGCGGTACACCGCTCACCGCGCCGGTGGCCTGGTACTGCGACGTCCCCGAGCCGGCCAGGTAACCGCGGGCCACGCACTCCACCGGCACCATGCTCAGTTTGCGGCAGCGGATCGCCCGGCCCGCCCATTCCGCGGGTACGTCGGTAGCGGACACCACGTGGTCTGGCACCACGCCGGCGAGCTCGCGGAACCACCACAGCGACAACTCGGTGAGGATCGCTCCCTTATCCGGGATGGGGGTGGGCAGTACCACGTCGTACACCGACACTCGGTCGGAGGCGAGGAGGATCAGATCGTCCCCGTCGGCCCAGACATCGCGGACCTTGCCGGAGTGCAGCAGTTCCATGCTGTTCCTACGTTCCAGCGGGATGGGCGGCCACGCTGCGCTGCTCGCACAGCTTGGCGAGCACGTCGTAAGCGGCGTCGCCCATCATCTCGCGCAGTTCGGGCCCGTAGCTGACCCAGACCGGTTCGCTACCCACGTGCGCCTCGGTGGCGCCGGTGCACCACCAGGCCAGGTCGTGACCGCCGGGACCCCAACTGCGGCGGTCGAACTCGCCGATGGTGATCTCGGTGTAACTGGTGTCGTCCGGCCGCTTCACCTTGCGGTAGGCCCGACGCACCGGCAGCTGCCAACACACATCGGGCTTGAGCTCCAACGGATGGCGGTTGGTGCGCCAGGCGTGCTGGTGCAGGGCACAGCCGGCACCACCGGGAAAGCCGGGACGGTTGAGGAAAATGCAGGCGCCGTCGTGCACGCGAGTCTTACGGGCGCCCTCATCGTCGGTCTCCACGAAGTCCTTGTGGCCCTCGGCGCGGAACTGCCACTGCTCGGCGGTCATTCCCTTGACCGCCTTGCGGACCCGCTTCTCGTCGGCCTTGTCGGTGAAGTGTGCGCCGAGAGTGCAGCAGCCGTCCGGGGCGCGGCCGGCTTGGATGCCGCCGCAGCCGTTGCCGAAGATGCACGTCCAGTTGGAGGTGAGCCAGGTGAGGTCGGCCCGGAAGACCTGATCCGGGTCGGCAGGGTCGACGAATTCCGCGTATGTGCGGGGAAAGTCCAGCATCACCTCGGGCACAGGCGCAGTTTATGTCTTCCGGGGGATCTCCCGGCGTGGCGCGCGCCGGGGCAACTGCAGGGTAGGTTCTGGCTCATGCGGCTGGGCGTGCTGGACGTCGGGTCGAACACGGTGCACCTGCTGGTGATGGATGCGCACCACGGGGCCCGGCCGAGTGCGACGTATTCGCACAAGACCGAGCTGCGCCTGATCGACCAGCTCGACGCCCAGGGAAAGATCAAGCCCTCCGGTGTCGCCGCGCTGGTCGCGGTGATTGCGCAGTCCCGCAGGATCGCCGAGGACACTGGCGCCGAGGAAATGCTGTCCTTCGCCACCTCCGCTATCCGGGATGCGGACAACGGTGAGGCGGTGCTGGCCAAGATCCGCGATCGCACCGGGGTCGACCTGCAGGTGCTCGGCGGTCCGGACGAGGCCCGGTTGACGTTTCTGGCCGCGCGTCGTTGGTTCGGCTGGTCGGCCGGTCGGCTGCTGCTGATGGACATCGGTGGCGGTTCGTTGGAGCTCGCGGTCGGTGTGGACGAGGACGCCGAGGTGGCTCTTTCGCTGCCGCTGGGCGCGGCCCGGTTGACCCGGTCCGCGCTGCCCGGCGACCCACCGGATCTGGAGCTCGTCGAGGCGTTGCGCAAGGCCGTGCGCCGGGACCTGGGCAAGGTGGCCCCGCAGCTGATCGGGCCGGTTCCCCCGCACCGTGCCGTGGGCACCTCAAAGACCTTCAAGCAACTGGCCCGGGTGGCTGGGGCCGCGCCGAGTTCGGAGGGTCTGTACGTCCGGCGTGTGCTCACCCGCGTCGATCTGGGTTATTGGACGGCGAAGATGTCCCGGCTGACCGTGGCCGAACGGGCCGAGCTGCCGGGCGTGTCGTCGGGTCGCGCCCATCAACTGCTGGCCGGCGCCATCGTCGCCGAGGCGACGATGGAGGAGTTTGGCCTGGACGAGGTGGAGATCTGCCCGTGGGCCCTGCGTGAGGGCGTCATCCTGCGTCGGTTGGACTGGATCCGGGACAGCCACATCTGAGTACCCGTCAGTTCACCCGCAGCCGGTGGAACCAATCAGAGCGAACTACGCTGCTCGGGTGAGCGAGGTCCCGGCAGCCCGGCGCGCGGTCGTGCGCGTTCCGGACGCCAAGGTCTGCCTGTCCACCTCCTCGGTGTACCCGGAGTCCACTGGGGCGGCCTTCGAGATCGCCGCCGCGCTGGGCTTCGATGGCATCGAGGTGATGGTGGGCGTCGATCCGGTCAGCCAGGACCCGGCCGCGCTGCGCCATCTGTCCGACTACCACGCGATCCCGATCACCGCGATCCACGCGCCCTGCCTGCTGGTCACCCAGCGGGTCTGGGGCACCGAGCCCTGGCCGAAACTGGAACGCGCCCGTGCCGTGGCCGCCGAACTCGGCGCCGGGGTGGTCGTGGTGCACCCGCCCTTCCGCTGGCAGCGCGACTACGCCCGCGATTTCGAGATCGGCCTGGCCCGCATGCGCGAGGAGACCGACATCGCGTTCGCGGTGGAGAACATGTACCCGTGGCGGGCCGGCAACCGGGCCGTGCAGGCCTATGCGCCGGACTGGGACATCGTGGACCGCGCCTACCCCGACGTCACCCTGGATCTGTCGCACACCTCCACCTCGCACTCCGATCCGCTGGGAATGATCGAGCTGCTCGGCGACCGGTTGTGCCACCTGCACCTGGCCGACGGCTCGGGCAGCAACAAGGACGAGCACCTGATCCCCGGCCGTGGCAACCAACCCTGCGCGGCGGTGTTGGAGGCCCTGTCCCGGCGCGGCTTCACCGGCAACGTGGTGCTCGAGGTGAACACCCGCCGGTGCACCAACCGCGTCGAGCGGGAGTCCGAGCTGATGGAGGCGCTGGCCTTCACCCGATTGCACCTGGCGGCGCCACCCGAGCCGATTGTCGCGCCGAACCGCCGCTGAGGCGGCACCATTAACGCATGAGCTCGGTCATGCGCAGCGCGATCCTGAAGGCGGCCCGGTCGACCGCCGCGCAACGGCTGATCGTCGCCGCACCGGGCACCCGATCGATCGTGAAACGGTTCGTGGCGGGTGAGCACCCGGACGACGCCGTGGTCGCGGCGCGCGCCTTGATCGAGGCGGGGTTGCGGGTCTCCGTGGATCACCTCGGCGAGGACACCCTGGATCGAGCCGGCGCGATCGCCATGCGCGATTCCTGCCTGGAGGTGATCGCCGCGCTGCACCGGGCCGGCCTCACCGCGCGCGGGGCGGAGATCTCGGTGAAGCTGTCCGCGCTCGGCCAGGCGCTGGGTAGGGACGGCAACAAGTTCGCGTTGGAGCATGCCCGGGAGATCTGCGCGGCCGCCGACGCCGCGGGGACCACGATCACCGTGGACATGGAGGACCACACCACCACCGACGCCACGCTGAGCACGGTGCGTGAACTGCGCGCGGATTTCCCCCGGGTGGGGGCGGTGCTGCAGGCCTACCTGCACCGCACCGAGGGCGACTGCGCGGAGTTGTCCGGGCCGGGTTCGCGGGTGCGGCTGTGCAAGGGCGCTTACCAAGAGCCCGCGTCGGCCGCCTACCAGGACCCCGACGAGGTGGACCGCTCCTATGTGCGCTGCCTGCGGATTCTCATGTCCGGTCAGGGCCACCCGATGGTGGCCACCCACGACCCGCGGCTGATCGGCATCGCCGCCGACCTGGCCGCGCGCGCCGACCGCGGACCCGAGGAATTCGAATATCAGATGCTGCACGGCGTGCGCCCGGACGAACAGGTCCGGTTGGCGGGCACCGGCGCGACGGTGCGGGTCTATGTGCCGTTCGGCGCGCAGTGGTACGGCTATCTCATGCGTAGGCTCGCGGAGCGACCCGCGAACGTGGCGTTCTTTGCCAGGGCGGTGCTCACCCGGAGCTGAGGTCGCAGCAGTGCAGCAGGAGGATGGCGGATGGTGCAGCGAGTGGCCGTGCTCGGCGGCGGCAAGATGGGCGAGGCGCTGCTCTCGGGGCTGTTGCGGGCCGGTCGTCCGGTCGACGCCCTGGTGGTCACCGAACGCCACCCCGAACGCGCGCTGGAACTGCGCGAGCGCTACGGGGTGGCTACCCCGAGCAACCTCGAAGCGGTCAAGCACGCCGAGATGTTGGTGCTCGTGGTCAAGCCGCAGGACATGAGCACGCTGCTCACCGAGATCGGTCCCGACGTGCGACCGGACCAACTGGTGGTGTCGGTGGCCGCGGGCATTCCCACCGCGTTCGTGGAGCGTCACCTCGGCGACGGCGTGCCGGTGGTGCGGGTGATGTCCAACACCGCGGTGTTCGTGGACGCCGCGATGAGCGCGATCTCCGCGGGCTCGCATGCCGGCGCCGAGCACCTGCGCGCCGCCGAGGCCCTGTTCGCCCCGGTCGGTGAGGTGATCCGGGTACCGGAGGCCCAGTTGGACGCGGTCACCGCGCTGTCCGGCTCCGGCCCGGCGTACTTCTTCTACCTGGTCGAGGCGATGACCGAGGCGGGCATTCTGCTCGGGTTGCCCCGCGAGGTGGCCCACCACTTGATCGTGCAGACCGCGGTGGGCTCGGCCAAGATGCTCAAGGAGAGCGGCGAGCATCCGGTGAAGCTGCGCGAGGCGGTGATGTCGCCGGCCGGTACCACGATCGCCGCGATTCGGGAGATGGAGAACCACGGCGTGCGTGCGGCCCTGCTTGCCGCGTTGGAGGCGGCCCGCGATCGGTCCCGCGAGCTGGCCTCCGGCATCGGCTGAGCCCATGACCACCACGGCCCCTCGCCTGCGCATGGAGCGCGTTGTCGAGGGCGCGGTCAGCACACCGCTGGAGTTGTTCTTCGACCTGGTGTTCGTCTTCGCGCTGACCCAGGTCACCGGCTACATGGCGCACCACCCCAACCCCGAGGGTGTGATCCGGGGCCTGTTGGTGCTCGGCCTGCTCTGGTGGAGCTGGGGGTCCTACGCCTGGCTGGGCAACGTGATCAAGGCCGACGAGGGCCTCGGCCGCTTCGCCGTGCTGGTGGCGATGGCCGCGATGTTCGTGATCGCGTTGGCCATCCCGGAGGCCTTCGACGACGCACCCGGCGGTTGGTCCTCCCCGTGCACGCTGGCCGTCGGCTACCTGGTGCTGCGGCTGATGCACCTGGCCGCGTTCTGGGCGTTGTCCGCGGGCGACGCGGGGCTGCGCAACCAGCTGCGGCGCTTCTCGATCGCGATGGTGCCGGCCACCACGCTGCTGTTCGTCGCCGCGGGCGTGGGGGGCGACGCGCGCACCTGGATCTGGGCGGCCGCGCTGCTCTCCGACCTCGGTGGCACCTGGGTCGGCGGTGCCTCCGGGTGGCGGCTGCGCTCGGCCACCCACTTCGCCGAGCGACACGGGCTGATCGTGATCATCGCGCTGGGGGAGTCGGTCGTGGCCATCGGCGTCGGGGTCTCCGACCAGCCGCTGTCCGGGGAGATCGTGGCGGCCAGCCTGCTCGGATTGGCTGTCTCCGCCGCGATGTGGTTCGTCTACTTCGACACCAGCGCCACTTTGGCCGAGCACGCGTTGGAGCAGGCACCGGAGGAGGACCGGGCCCGGTTGGCCCGCGACGCCTACAGCTACTTGCACCTGCCGATGGTGGCCGGCATCGCGCTGGGCGCGCTCGGCCTGAAGAAGGTGCTCGAGCACGCCTCGGGCGGCGAGGGTCACCAGCTCTCCGATCCGCTGGGCACGGTCGGGATCAACAGTTTGGTGCTCGGCGTGATCGCCTACCTGGTCGGCCAGGTCGCGTTCCTGTGCCGGTGCGGCTACCCGGTCAAGAAGCACCGATTGGCCACCGCGATCGCGCTGCTGCCCATGCTCGCCATCGGCCGGCACGTGTCGTCGCTGACCACCCTGGGCGTGATCGCGGCGGCGCTGAACCTCATGGTCGCCTGGGAAGTGTGGCGGTACGCGGAGCGGCGCCGCGAACTGCGCCATGCCGGGCACGACCACGGCTAG
>DASXPS010000097.1 GCA_036493475.1 Sporichthyaceae bacterium
TGACCGGCGGGCCCGCCGCCGCAGCATCGGTGATCCCACCAGTTCCGGGGTGCGCAGCGCCAACCACGGCACGCCGTGCCGCAGGACCCACCGGTAGAACGCAGCGGATGTCGCCGCGCGCGGCGGAACACCCAGCGGCACCGGTTGGGTCACCCCGATGCGCTGCGCCGCGCCGGCCGCCAACACGCGGTGCCCGTATCCGGACGGATGCATCCGATCCACCGCCCAGCATTCGTCGCGATCGAGCAGCGCCGCGAAATCGAGCAGCAGCACACCGGGGTCGGCGGCCAGCCGGTCCAACCGTGCGTTGATGCGGGCCACGTGTTCCCGCACCGCCCGGCCGGCCTTCTCGGGCAGGCGCAACCGACAGGTCGGGTCATGCAGACGCCCGATCACCACCGTGATCCCGGCGTCGCGCAGCCCGCACACCAACTGCTCGAGGGCGTCGTCGGCCCGGGCCGCGCCGCCGGAGCGAAACAGATCGTTCATGCCCGCGCTGACGCAGGCAACGCGCGGTGACAACGCCCGAGCCTGCGGCAGTTGTTCGCGCAACACCGCGGCAATCGGCGCTCCACCGCGGGCCAGACCCACGAAGCGCGCGCCCGCGGCCGCGGCCAGCAAACCCGCCCAGGCCTGCTCGGGCTGCGTCTCCTGCCCGACCCCGTCACCGGAGACCAGGCTGTCCCCGAGCGAGACATACACCGGCGCGGTCACGGCACACCCTGCCGCAGCGGCGACAACCGGTGCGCGGCCAGGAAGTTCCGCCCGGTGACCTCCCACGGGAAGCATTCCGCGCGCTCGCGGACAGCCGCTCGCAACGCTGCCCGGGGCAGCTCCAGCAGCGCCTCGACCGCTGCCGCGTAGGCCGCGGCGCTGCCCGACACCGCGAACCCCACATCCCCGATCACCTCCGGCAACGCGCTACCCGAATCGACCACCACGGGGGTGCCGCAGGCCATCGCCTCCAACGCGGCCAGCCCGAAGGTCTCCACCGGGCCGGGCGCGAGGAACACGTCGGCGGTGGCGAGCAACGCGGCCAGCGCCGCCCGGTCCTCGAGGTAGCCGAGAAAGGTGATCGGCAGGCCGACGGCGCTGCGCTCCAGCCGGGCCCGCAGCGGCCCGTCACCGGCAATCACACAGCGCACCGAGCAACCGCGGCGGTCCAACTCGCGCACCGTTTCCACCACTCGGCCGGGTTCCTTCTCCGGCGAGAGGCGAACCGCCGCGGCCAGCAGCGGCGAGGAGTGCGGGGCCAATCGCGCCCGCAGCCCGGGGTCGTAGTTGCTCGGCTGAAAGACTGTCAGATCCACGCCGAGCGGAATCTGCACCAGGTTCGGCACGCCGAGGCGCCGGAACTCCACCGCGGCCCAATCGGTGGTCGCGACCACCACGTCGAAGTTGCCCGCCAGGCTTCGGTTGGACGTGTCCACGGCCCGACGCAGCGGCGGGCCGCCGGGGAGTGCCCGCCGGGCCAGCCGATCCAGCCGCTCGTGGCTGATCACCATCGACGGCACCCCGGTGCGCCGCGCCCACCTGCCCAACCCGCGCAGCGTCAACCGGTCGTGCACCTCCAGGCGGTCCGGGTTCAGCCGCTCGAGCAACCGCGCGACCCGGGCGGGCTCCACCATGACCCGGTAGCCGGTGCCGGGCACCGTCGGGGAACGGACGTACTCGATACGTCCCCACGCGGTTTCCTCGCTACCCGTGCGGGCGCCCGGTACCACCTGGATCACCGAGTACCCGGCGCCGGTGTACTGCTCGGCCAGATGCCGCATCGCAGTGCGCAGGCCTCCCGAGCGCGGGGCCACAAAGTTCGCGCATTGCACGATCTGAGTGGGCATCAGGCAGCCAATCGATCCACGGTGGACACCTGCTGGTAGTGGTTGATCAGCTCGTCCCCGATCACCGCCCAGGTCCGTCCAACCACCGATGGACGGGCCGCGGCCGCCAACCGCTGCCGACGGTGCGGATCGGCCTGCAGCCGAAGGATCGCCCGGCGCAGATCCACCGCGTCGTGCGGGGCGAACAGCACGCCGTTGCCGTCCGGCTCGACCAGGTCCAGCAGTCCACCGGCCGCCGGCGCGACCACCGGCAGTCCACTGGCCAACGCCTCCTGCGCGGCCTGACAGAACGTCTCGTGCGCCCCGGTGTGCACGAACACATCCAGCGAGGCGAAGGTCTCGGCCAACTGGGTTCCGCCCTGGAATCCGAGAAACTGCGCGCCCGGCATGCGACGGGTCAGCGCGGCGCGCTGCGGTCCGTCGCCGACCACCACCAACCGCACGCCGGGCGTGCGGTCCAGGCCGACCAGCAACTCCACCTGCTTCTCGTGCGCCAACCGGCCGACGTAGCCGATGAGAAGTTCACCGTTCGGCGCGAGTCGGGCGCGCAGGTCCGCGTTGCGCCGATCCGGCCGGAAGCGCTCGATGTCGACGCCGCGGGCCCAACGGGACACCCGTTGCACGCCACGGCGTTCGAGTTCGGCGACCGCGTGCCGACTCGGTGCCAGCGTGCGCCCCACCACGGCGTGAATGTGCCGTAGCCAGCGCCACAACGCGTTGCCCGCCATCTCCATCCCATAGCGGGAGGCAAAACCGGCCAGGTCGGTCTGGTAGACCGCGACGGAGGGGATGCCCAGACGATGGGCCAGGAATGCACCCTGCGCCCCGACCGCGGCCGGCGAGGCCAGATGCACGACGTCCGGGCGCCAGTCCCGCAGCAGTCGGCCCAGTCCCGGTGCGGGCAGGGCGACGCGGAAATCCCGGTACCGGGGCAGGCCCACGGACGGCCCCCGCACGATCTGCGCCGGTCCGTAGGAATCGGGCAGCGTGTCCGCCCCGGGTCCGCCGGGTGCGTAGACGACGACGTCGTGCCCCCGGTCGGCCATGTGTTCGCAGACCCGGAGCACGCTGTTGGTCACGCCATTCACCTGTGGCAGAAAGGATTCGGTGATCACGGCTACGCGCATGAGTCCAGGCTCTGCGCTGACGGGTGATCAGATGTCGTCCGGGGGCACAGTGTTCGGTGAACTGCCGGCGCCGGTTGGGCGCTACCGCGCAGTTGGACCCCCGACTGGCCCCAATGGCCATCAGCAGGCAGAATCGACGTCACCCGCACGTCCTCGCGGGTTCATCCGCGATCGAGGTGCGTTGTGGGTTACGTGTTCGTGCTCGGCGGCGGCGGTGCGATCGGCGCCTTTCAGGCCGGTTCGCTGCTCGCACTGGCCGAGGCCGGCATCGTGCCGGACGCACTGGTCGGCTGCAGCGCGGGCGCACTGAACGCGGCGTTCCTGGCGGCGGACCCCTCGGTAAAGCGAGCCCGCGCGCTGGTGGAGTTCTGGCAGGCGCCCAGCAGCCGCTCCGTGCTCGCCCCGTCGCTGTTCTCCCGCGTGTTGGGCGTGCCGACCGTGCTGCGCCACGGCGATGCACTGCTGGACCAGCGTCCGTTGCGCGCCATGCTGAACCGCTTCCTGGACGCCCACGACGTGGCCGAGTTCGCGATCCCGCTGCGCATCACCACCACCTGCCTGGACTGTGCGGAATCGGTGCACCACGACCGCGGTCCGCTCACCGAGATCCTGTTGGCCAGCTGTGCGTTGCCCGGCTTGCTCTCCCCGGTCCGGTTGCCCGATGGGCACGACCACGTCGATGGCGGTGTGCTGTGCGGCGTGCCGGTGTCCGCAGCGCTGGACATCGCCGGCCCCGGGGACACCGTGATGGTGCTGGATGCGGGCCTGGCGCCGGTCACCGGCGCGCTGGGTGGCTGCGCGGCGACCCCGGGCTCGGAGCTCGCCTGCGGGCTTGCGGTGTTACCCGGTCGGGTCTACCGAGCCCCCGAGGAGCGACCCCGCGCCCGCCTGCTCGACGTGGTGCTGCGCTCGTTCACCATCGCCCGCTCGGTGGCCAACCGGGCCGCGGTGCGCGAGGCGATGACGGATCCCCGGGTACGGGTGCTGCCCCATCTCGCCGACGCCTGGACGGCCGGGATCCTGGCGACGATGCCGACCGGGCCGCGCGATTTCGCGCGTGCGGGTGACCTGGTCGCCGCGGGCCATGCCGCTGCCATGGCGTGGCTGGACGGCCCGTCGGTGCTGCCGCCCACCCCCGGTCAGACCACCCGGTCCACGGTTATCTGACGTCGCGTCGGATCGGGTCTGCACAAGGAGATCAGGCCCACCACCGCGACTGCGGTGAGCACCGCGACCCCGCAACGGAAGCCCGCGACGCCGCCGCCCGCGGCGGCCCAACAGACGCCGGCCACCACCGGTCCCCCGGTCAACGAGAGGGTGCGCACCGTCATGCCCAATCCCCCGATCAACCCGGCCATTCCCGGCGGCGCAGCGGCCAGCCACGCCGCGTTGATCGGCGCTGTGAACAAGCCCATGCCCGCGCCGAGTAACGACAGCCGCCAGGCCAGACCGACGATGCCCGTACCTGACCCGACCGTCAGCATGGTGAGCATGCCCATCACGGTGAACGCGCTGCCCGCGGCGGCCACCCAACGGGTGCCGTGACGGTCCACCAGCACACCCGCCAGGGTGGCGAACGGCGCCGCCACGCCGACGAAGCAGGCCAACACCACCCCGGTGTGGACGGGGCCACCGCCCATCACATCGGCGACGAAGTACGGCAATGAGAACGCGATCAGCCCCGAGGTGAACGTGTTGGCCAGCACCGCGATGGCCACCCGGGTCACCGCCGGGCGACGGATCAGGGCGACCACCGGCGCGGCCCCCGGTCGGCGCACCCAGGCGGCCGCCGCGAGCCCGGCCACCGGCACCGGAAGCACCGCGAAGCCGGGATGGGCCACGGCCAGGTCCACCGCCGCCAGCAGTGCGGTCACCGCACCGATCAGCAGCACCGCCTCGGTGACCTGCTCGCGGTCGGGCACCGGCCACCGCACACGGCGCCGTGACGCAGGGCGCCCGCGGGGTGCCAGCACCAGGGCCACCGCCAACACGGGGAGCTTGAGCAGCATGACCTGCCGCCACCCCAAGAACTCGGCCACCAGACCGCCGAGTGGCACGCCGGCCAGCGCGCCGAGCGTCATGATCGTGGCGACCTGCCCGAGCGCCCGGCCGCGTTGCGCCGGGTGCACCAACAGAGCGATCAGCGGCAGATAGGCGGCCATGATCAGGCCGCCCGCCAAGCCCTGCGCCACCCGCGCGACTACCAGCACCGCGAAGGTGGGCGCCGCCGCGGCGGCGGTCCCGGTCAGTGCCGTGCCGATAATCGCGGCGCGGAACACCGCGCACACGTCGGCCTGGTCGATCCACCGGCCGAGCGGGATCGCGGCTGCCCCCATGGGCAAGGCGTAGCCCAGCAGCATCCAGGTGGCGGCCGTCGGCCCCACCCCGAGATCCGCGGCGATGCCGGGCAGGGTGACCGAGGAGATGGTCAGTTCGGTGTTGACCACCAACATGGCCAACCCGAGCCCGACCACCGCGGCCCATCGGGTGCGCACGGGATGGGCATCGGCCGCTTTGAGCACACCGGCACCGTAGGCGTCCAAGATGACGACCGAATTGCGCCGAGCGGCCGGGTCACCAAGAGTTCGACCGGAATCCGCCTGTCAGCCGACGGCAGCCACGTCCGGCGGCCATTCCGTCTCGGGCGGGCTCGCGCCGGGGGCCTGGACCGCCAGGTGATTCACGCCGGGCTCGAGCGCCTGCAGTCGGCGCAGCAACTGCTCGGCCACGGCCATCATGCCCAGCGCCATCTGCTCGTCGGTCACACCGGCTGCGGCGTAGGAGTCCCATACGGCGCCCGCGCTCTCGCCGGCGGCCCGGTGACCGCGCTCGCGCGCGTCCTCCACC
>DASXPS010000098.1 GCA_036493475.1 Sporichthyaceae bacterium
GACCACAAAGAGGCTTCGTTCGGTACGCGAACCCTGTCTTGGTTGTGGTCGGCGCAGGCGCGCCGATCGGGCCGTTCTGTGCCGCTCACTGTGGCGATCGCGTAGCCGTCCGGCAGTCGGCCCGCCGCCGGGTGCGTGCCCGCCCGTCGTGATGACCACTCGTTGGGTTGGGAGGTCATCGTCCGACGAGGGCCATGTGGTGGTCGTTGTAGCGGTTGCCGTGGACTTGGACGCGGTTGGTGAGGGTGTTGAGGTCGGCGATGTCATCGGCGGATAGTGGCAGGGATGCGGCGTGCGTGTTCTCGTCGATGCGCTTGATGCTGCGGGTTCCGGGGATGGGCACGATGGACGGGTGCTGGGCCAGGAGCCAGGCCAGGGCAACCTGGCCCGGCGTGGCGTTTCGCGTGCTGGCGAGGGCACGGACGTGTTCGACGAGGGCCTGGTTGGTGTCGCGGTTCTGTTCGCTGAATCGTGGGATGGTGGCGCGGATGTCGCCGTCGGTGAAGTGGTTGTTCGGGTCGACGGTGCCGGTGAGGAAGCCTTTGCCGAGGGGGCTGAACGGGACGAACCCGATGCCGAGCTCGGCGCAGGCCGGCAGCACCTCGGGTTCGGGGTCGCGGGTCCACAGGGAGTACTCGCTTTGCACTGCGGTAACCGGGTGCACGGCGTGGGCCTGGCGGATGGTTCCGGCCGCGGCTTCGGACAGGCCGAAGTGGCGCACCTTGCCGGCAGCGACCAGTTCGGCGACGGCGCCGGCGACGTCCTCGACCGGCACGTCGGGGTCGACACGATGCTGGTAGAACAGGTCGAGAGCATCGACACGCAGCCGGCGCAAGGAGGCGTCGGCGACGCGGGCGATCTGCTCGGGGCGGCTGTCGAGGCCGACGGACTTCCCGTCTTCAATGCGCCACCCGAACTTGGTCGCGATCACGACCTGATCGCGGAGCGGGGCGAGGGCTTCCCCGACGAGTTCCTCGTTGACGTAGGGCCCGTAGACCTCGGCGGTGTCGAAGAAGGTCACGCCGTGGTCGACCGCGCCGCGCAGTACGGCGATCATGTCATCGCGGCCGCCGGGGTTGGGGCCGTAACTCTGCGACATGCCCATGCAGCCGAGCCCGATCGCGGACACCCGCAGGCCCTGGCCGAGAGTGCGCTGGTGCATCATGTCTCCTGTTGTCAGGTCTGGTTCGCGGCGGCGTACTGCTCGTCGGTGACCGGTTCGAGCCAGGTGGTGCCGTCTCCGTTTTCGACGCCTTCGAGCATGGCGAGGTGGCTCATCATGCAGTCGACGCCGGCGCCGTGCCAGTGTTCCTCGCCGGGCGGGGTCCATACGGTGTCGCCGGGGGTGAGATGGATGACGGTGCCGTCGCGGGACACCACCAGGCCGGTACCGTCGGTGCAGAACAGCGTCTGCCCGAGCGCGTGGGAATGCCAGTTAGTGCGGGCGCCGGGGGTGAAGCGGACGATGCTGGCGATCAGCCGGGACGGTTCGGCCTTCCGCTTGATCGGGTTGACGTAGACGTCGCCGGTGAAGGCCGTGCCGGGGGCTTTGGCGGTCTTGCTGGGCGCGGTCAGTTCCATAGGGGTTCTCCTTCGGCGGATCGGGCGGCGGCGGACGGGGCCGCCGCTCGCGGCGCCGCCAGTGGTTATGCGGGTCAGTCAGCGCTGGTGGTGTCTGCCGCGTCGGGCTGGCCGCCGGCTTGGTCCGACAGGGCGGTGCTTGCGGTGTCGGTCGCGGCCCAGGAGGCCAGCAGCGCGAGGTTATCCGCGGAGGGGCTGGCTGGTTCGGCGGTGTAGGCGGTGAGGACCAGGGCCGGGGCGGCGAGGAGTTCCATGGAGTCGTAGGTCAGTTCCATGTAGCCAACCACAGGGTGATTGAAGGTCTTGATGCCGCCGCGGTGCAGGCGCACGTCCTGGGCGCCCCAGCGGGTACGGAACGCCTCGCTGCGGGTGGCGAGCTCACCGACAAGATCGGTGAGGTCCTTGTCGCGGGGGTTGCGGCCGGCCGCGGTGCGCAGCAGCGCGACGGCGGTGGCCAGCGCACCGTCGTGATCGGGGTAGTAGTCGGCGGCGCGGGGGTCGAGAAAGTCAAAGCGGGCGATGTTGCCGCGGTGCGCGGGCTGGTCGAGCACCGGGGAGTAGAGCGCCCGGCCGAGGGCGTTGCTGGCCAGGATGTCCAGGCGCCCGTTGCGGACGAACGCGGCTGTGCCGGTCATCGAGTCCAGCACCCGCTGCACGCTGAGCGGGATCTGCGGCTTGGCGCGGCGGCGCGGGGTGCGGATCGGCTTGGCGGCGCGGGCGAGGTTGAACAGGTGCTCGCGCTCGGCCTCGTTGAGCTGCAGGGCGCGGGCCACAGCGTCAAGGACGTCGTCGGACACGCCGCTGATGTGGCCCTTCTCCAGGCGGTTGTACCAGTCGGGGCTAACCCCGGCCAGCACGGCGACCTCTTCTCGGCGCAGCCCGGGCACCCGCCGGCGTCCGGCGGCCGGCAGGCCGACCTGGGCGGGGGTGAGCTTGGCCCGGCGGGTCGCCAGGAAGTCGCGAATCTCGGAGCGGTTGTCCACGCCCTCCACGTTACG
>DASXPS010000099.1 GCA_036493475.1 Sporichthyaceae bacterium
GGCGGCGACGGCGGCCTGGTCAACCTGCTGAACAACCTCGGCGGTCTGCACCACGAGACCGCGCCGACCGCGGTGACCACCTCCGCCTCCGACCCGACCGCGCGCACGGCACCGGAGCCCAAGGTCGCCAAGCACGCCAAGGTCGCCAAGCACGCCAAGGCGGGCATCAACAAGAAGGACGGCCCGCAGGGCGGTAGTGGCGGGTCCGGCGCGGTCGCCAGTGTGGGCAACGGTGGCAACGCCCGCGGGCACGCCACCGCCAACGGCGGCGACGGCCACGTGGCCGCGGTGTCCAACGGCGGCAACGACAATGCCAACTCCAGCGGCAACGGTGGCCACGGTGGAGCGGTGGACGCCGGCAACGGTGGCAACAACCAGGGCAGCGAATGCGGCAACGGCGGTAGCGGCCGAGTGGCCGGTGCATCTGACGGTGGATCAGGCGATCGCGGCCAGAACAAGGGCGGCGACGGTGGCGTGGTCGACGCGGGCCGCGGCGGCGCCGGCGACAAGAACACCGAGAACGGCGCCGCCGGTTCCCACGACACCGGCGGGGCCGTGCACGACGCGGCCGGTGCGCTGCTCAACGCCGGCAACGGCGGGCGCTCCACCGGCGGCGGCACCGGCGACGGTGGCCGCGGCAGCGTGGTGCACGCGGGCAACGGTGGCAACTCCGGTCCCGGTACCGGCCAGGACGGCACGGGCGAGCTGGCCAACGCCGGCAATGGCGGCAACGACGCCCGCGGCGGCCCGGGCGACGGCGGCGGCCACAGTCAGAGTGGCCACGGCGCCCCGCTCAACGTCGGCAACGGCGGCGATGCCCGCAGCAACGGGCGCGGCAACGGCGGCGAGGGCAATGTGGTCAAGGCCGGCAACGGCGGCCACGGCGAGAACGACGACCACGCCGGCGACCGGCACAAGGGCGACAACGGCGGCGGCCGCACGCATGACAGCGGCAAGTCCGACGGCGGCCTGGTCGCTCTCGGCAACGGCGGCAACTCCGGCGGCGACGGCGACGGTGGCGACGGTGGCCCGGTGTCGGTGGCCAATGCCGGTGACGGCAAGCACCAGCACAACGCCGGCGAGAAGGGTCGCCACCGCGGACCTAACGGCGACCAAGGCGGCCCCGGCTACGGCGGCGGTCCCGGTGGCGGCGAGGGCGCCCTGATCTCCATCGCCAACGGCGCGCACAACCGCAAGCACCACCTCATCGACCTGGCCAACGGGTCCGACCCATTGCTGGGCCTGGCCAACGGTGGCCCCGGTGGCGGCGGGCAGCCGCATGCCGGTGACGCGCCGGGCATCGCGTTGGGCAACGGCGGCGACGGCGGCAACGCCGGCTCCACCGCCCACCCCGGGCGCGACCGCCACGGCGACTACTCCGAGGGCAAGCTCATCGAGTGCTTCAACGGCGCGGACGCGCCGGGCAGCCACCATGACAACCATGGCGGCGACAACCCGCTGGTCACCATCGGCAATGGTGGCCAGGGCGGCGGTCCCGGCGGCGGCGGTCCCAACGGCGGCGGCCCCAACGGCGGCGGCCCCGGTGGCGGCGGCGGTCGTGGCACCGGGTCGATCGTTGACGGCGCCAACGGCGGCGACAGTGGCGGCACCGGTGGCGGCGGCGGCATCGGCGGCGGCGGCGGGGAAACCAAGGCACCGATCGTGCAGGTCTTCGACGGCGGCTCGGGTGGCGGCGATGACGGCTCCGGCGGTACCGGCCAGATCGTCAAGGGCGGCGACGGCGGCAACGGCACCAACGGCGGCGGCGACTCCGGCGGCGGCGGCGGCGACGGCAGCCTGGTCGCGACCAGCAACGGCGGCGACGGCGGTGGCGGCGGCGGCCAGGACGGCGACAACGGCGGCAACGCCACGGTGGTGTCCATCACCAACGGTGGTGACGGCGGCAACGGCGACGGCGACGGCGACGGTGGCCACGGCGGCACTGGCGTGCTGACCACAGTCGTCAACGGTGGCACCGGTGGCGACGGCACCCAGCCGGGTGACGGCGGCAGCGGTGGCGACACCGGGCTGGTCTCGTCCGGCAACGGTGGCGACGGGTTCCAGGCCGGCCCGAACGACGGCGGCGACGGCGGCGGCGTGTCCGTCGGCGACGGCGCCGACGCGGGCAAGCCCGCCCCGCCGCCCGCGGCGGTCAAGCAGGCACACAAGCCGCCCGCGCTGCCCAAGACCGGTGGCGACGCCGGCGGCATGGGCGCCACCGGCGCGATCGGAGCCGGGCTGCTGCTGGCCGGTGCGGCGCTGCGGCGCCGTCACGCGAAGGACTGACCAGCACAAACGCAAATGTCGGGGTCGGCAGGCAGGATGGATTCCATGCCCGCCGACCCCGACAACGTTCTCGGCCCGTTCGGCGCGGCCACCCGGGCCTGGTTCACCAGTGCCTTCGAAAGCCCCACGGCCGCACAGGTCGGCGCCTGGGCGGCGATTGCCGCCGGTCGGCACGCCCTGGTCGTGGCGCCCACGGGGTCGGGCAAGACGTTGGCCGCGTTCCTGTGGGCGCTGGACCGGCTGAGTAGCCAACCCGCGCCCGCGGACCGCGAACACCGCTGCCGGGTGCTGTACGTGTCCCCGCTCAAAGCGCTGGCCGTGGACGTGGACCGCAACCTGCGCGCCCCGCTGGCCGGCATCCGGCAGGCCGCGGTCCGCCTCGGGCTGCCCGAGCCATCCATCGACGTCGCCATGCGCACCGGGGACACCCCGGCCGACGAGCGCCGCAGGTTCACCACCCGTCCGCCGGATGTGCTGATCACCACCCCGGAATCGCTGTTCCTGCTGCTCACCTCCCGCGCCCGGGACTTCCTGCGCGGGGTGGAAACGGTGATCGTCGACGAGGTGCACGCGGTGGCCGCGACCAAACGCGGCGCGCACCTGGCACTGAGCCTGGAACGGCTGGACGCGCTGCTGGAGTCCCCCGCGCAACGCATCGGCCTGTCCGCCACCGTGCGTCCGGTGGAGGAGGTGGCCCGGTTCCTCGGCGGCGCCGCCGAGGTCAGCATCGTCAAACCGGCGGCGAGCAAGACCGTCGAGGTGCAAGTCGTGGTGCCGGTCGAGGACATGCGCGAACTCGGTGCGCCCACCGGCGAGTTCGACGCGACGGGTAAGGAGACCCGCTCATCGATCTGGCCGCACGTGGAGGCGCGCATCGCGGAGTTGATCGCCGCACACCGCTCCACGATCGTGTTCGCGAACTCCCGCCGGTTGGCCGAGCGGCTCACCCAGCGCCTCAACGAGACCGCCGCGGAGGACCTCCCCGAGCACCCCGAGCCGCCGGCCCAATTGATGGCCGCCAGCGGCCTGTCCTACGGCGCCCCCCCGGTGTTGGCCCGCGCGCACCACGGCTCGGTGTCCAAGGAACAGCGGGCGATCATCGAGGAGGAACTCAAGGCCGGCCGTCTGCCCGCGGTGGTGGCCACCTCAAGCCTGGAGTTGGGCATCGACATGGGTGCGGTGGACCTGGTCGTGCAGGTCGAGTCCCCACCCTCGGTGGCCAGTGGGCTGCAACGCATCGGTCGTGCCGGACATCAGGTCGGCGCGGTCAGCCGCGGCATCGTGTTTCCCAAGCACCGTGGAGATCTGGTGCCCACCGCGGTGGTCGCCGAACGCATGACGGCGGGTCAGATCGAGGCGCTCAGCGTGCCGCGCAACCCGTTGGACGTGCTCGCCCAACACCTGGTGTCGATGGTCGCGTTGGACGACTGGCCGGTGGACGAGGCGCTCGCACTGATCACCCGCACCGCGTCGTTCGCGGCGCTGCCACGCAGCTCCTTCGACGCCCTGCTGGACATGCTCTCCGGGCGGTACCCCTCCGATGAGTTCGCCGAGCTGCGCCCGCGCCTGGTGTGGGACCGGGTCGAGGGCGTGTTGCGCGGCCGGCCCGGCGCGCAGCGGCTCGCGGTGACCAGCGGCGGCACCATTCCCGACCGCGGCCTGTTCGGGGTTTTCCTGGTCGGCGCGCCGCCCATTGGTCACTCGGCTACCGCCTCGCTCCGCGCCTCCCGAGTGGGCGAGCTCGACGAGGAGATGGTTTACGAATCCCGCGTCGGTGACGTGTTCACCCTCGGCACGTCCAGCTGGCGGATCGAGGACATCACCCACGACAAGGTGCTGGTCTCCCCCGCGCCCGGCCTGCCCGGCCGGCTGCCGTTCTGGAAGGGCGATCAACCCGGCCGCCCGGCCGAACTGGGCCGAGCGATCGGCGCGTTCGTGCGTGAGCTCGGCGGCATGGACGAGGCCGCCGCCCGCGCCCGGTTGACCACGGCCGGGCTGGACGAGTGGGCCGCGGGCAACCTGCTCACCTATCTGGCCGAGCAACGCCAGGTCACCGGCGGTTACCTGCCCGATGACCGCACGATCGTTGTGGAGCGCTTCCGCGACGAGCTCGGCGACTGGCGAGTGGTGGTGCACTCCCCATTCGGCGCGCGGGTGCACGCCCCGTGGGCATTGGCCATCGCCGCTCGGCTGCGGGAGAGCACCGGGGTGGACGTGCAGGCCATGCACGCCGACGACGGGATCGTGCTGCGGCTGCCCGATATCGAGGATCTGCCCGGCGGCCACGGACCGCCGGTGATCCTGGACCCGGCCGAGGTGGAGGCGTTGGTCACCGCGGAGGTCGGCGGGTCGGCATTGTTCGCCTCCCGCTTCCGCGAGTGCGCAGCACGGGCGCTACTGCTGCCGCGCCGCGACCCGAACCGCCGCTCACCGTTGTGGCAACAGCGCCAGCGCGCCGCCCAACTGCTGTCCGTGGCCTCGCAGTACGCGTCGTTCCCGATCCTGTTGGAGACCATGCGGGAGTGTCTACAGGACGTCTTCGACGTGCCGGGGCTGACCGCGTTGATGACCGACGTGGACAACCGTCGGGTGCGCATCGTCGAGGTGGAGACCGCGGCGCCGTCCCCGTTCGCCCGCTCGCTGCTGTTCGGCTACGTGGCCTCGTTCATCTACGAGGGCGACTCCCCGCTGGCCGAACGCCGGGCAGCTGCCCTCTCGCTGGATTCGACCTTGCTCGCCGAGCTGCTCGGCACCCCGGACCTGCGCGAGCTGCTCGACCTCGACGCCCTCGAGCAGGTGGAGGCCGAGCTGCAACATCTGCTGACTGAGCGTCAGACCCGCGACGTGGAAGGGGTTGCCGACCTGCTCCGCCGACTCGGGCCGTTGACCACCGCGGCCGCGTTGGCCCGGGGCGCGCAGCCCGGCTGGCTGGCCGAGCTGGAGGAAACCCGCCGGGCGATCCGGGTGCGCATCGGTGGCGTGGAGCACTGGGCGGGGATCGAGGACGCGGGTCGGCTGCGGGACGCGCTCGGCGTGGCACTGCCGGTCGGGGTGCCGGTGGCATTCACCGAGCCGGTGGCCGACCCGTTGGGTGACCTGCTGTCGCGCTACGCCCGCACCCACGGTCCGTTTCACGTGGCCGACGCGGCCGAGCACTTCGCGTTGGGCACCGCCGTGGTGCGCAGCGGATTGCTGCGGTTGTCCGGCGTCGGTCGAGTGGTGGCCGGGGAGTTCCGGCCCGGCGCGGCCGGTGAGGAATGGTGTGACACAGAGGTGTTGCGCCGGGTGCGGCGCGCCTCGATCGCCCGACTGCGCCAGGAGATCGAGCCGGTGGAGCCGGCCGCGTTGGCCCGCTTCCTGCCCGCCTGGCAGCACGTGGGCACCGACGCGTTGCGCGGCACCGACGGGCTGTTGCGGGTCATCGAACAGTTGGCCGGCGCCGCGGTGCCCGCCTCCGCATTGGAGAGCCTGGTGCTGCCCGCCCGGGTCATGGGCTACTCCCCGGCGATGCTCGACGAACTGACCGCGGCCGGTGAAGTGTTCTGGGCCGGGCACGGCGCACTGCCCGGCAACGACGGCTGGGTGTCCCTGCACCCCGCCGAGCACGCGCCACTACTGCTGCCCGAGCCCGCCGAAATCAGCGGTGACCTGCATCAGGCTGTTCTCGGCGCACTGGAGGACGGCCACGCGCTGTTCTTCCGGCAACTGTCCGATCGCATCGGTGCCACCGATGACACCGCATTGGTGGCGGCGATGTGGGACCTGGCGTGGGCCGGGCGACTGACCAACGACACCCTCGCGCCGCTGCGCACCCTGCTCGGTGGCCGCGGCACCCACCGCAGCCGCCCGCCGACCGCCCGCGCCCGGGTCGGCCGCGGAGGTCGCCCGATGTTGGGCCGCCCGAGCATGCCCACCCGCGCCGGCCCGCCCACTGCGGCCGGACGCTGGTCGCTGTTACCCGAGGTGCTCACCGACCCGACCCGCCGGGCCGGCGCCACCACGGAGACCCTGCTGGACCGGCACGGGGTGCTCACCCGTGGCGCGGTGATGGCCGAACGGGTCAGCGGCGGGTTCGCCGGGGTCTACCGGGTACTGGCCGCGCTGGAGGAGACCGGCCGCTGCCGGCGTGGCTACGTGGTCGAGGGTTTGGGTGCTGCGCAGTTCGCCCTGCCCGGTGCGGTGGACCGGCTGCGGGCGACGCCGGCCACTGACCGCGGCCGGCCGCGGGCGCTGGTGCTGGCCGCCACCGACCCGGCGAACGCCTACGGCGCCGCGCTGCCCTGGCCCGCCCGTCCGGAGGCCGCCGCGTCCGGGCACAAGCCCGGCCGCAAGGCCGGCGCCCTGGTCGTGCTGGTCGACGGCGAACTCGTGCTGTACGTGGAACGCGGCGGCAAGTCGCTGCTGTCCTGGCCGGTGACCGCCGACGTGCTGCAACCCGCGGCGGACGCCCTGGCGCTGGCCGTGCGCGACGGTGCGCTGGGCAAGCTCACCGTGGAACGCGCCGACGGCGCCTCGGTGCTGGGCTCGCCGTTGGCCGCCGCGTTGGAGTCCGCGGGCTTCCGCGCCGGACCGCGCGGGCTACGCCTGCGTTCCTGACGCTACGTCACATCACTGGAGGGGCAATGGTTCTGGCCACCTGGAAGGACCTGTGCGTCGACGCGGTGGACCCGGTGCGCTCGGCCGCGTTCTGGGCCGACGCGCTCGGCCTGCAGACCGAGGAGAGCGATCCGGAGACGCTGCGCGGGCCGACCCCGCAGCACACCGTGTGGGTGTGCCGGGTGCCCGAGGCGAAGACGGTGAAGAACCGCGTGCACCTCGACGTGCATTGCGCCGCGATCGGCGACCTGTCCGGCGCCACGGTGCTGGAAGACACGAGTTTTCGCTGGATCCTGCTCAGCGACCCCGACGGTCAGGAGTTCTGTGCGTTCGTGCGGGAGCAACCGCCGGCCTATCGGCTCTACGAGCTCGTGGTCGACTGCGCGGATCCCGGCCCGATAACGGACTGGTGGGCCGGGGTCTTCGGCGTAGTCGCGCACCGCGAGGCCGGGCAGGACGAACCCGGTTACGGCTGGATCCCGGCGCCCGCGGGTGCCCCGTTCGAGAACATCTCCTTCGTCCCGGTGCCCGAACCCAAGACCGTCAAGAACCGCGTGCACTGGGACGTCACCGGTGTGCCGGCCGACCTGGTGAACGCCGGCGCCACCCTGCTGCGCACCCGCGGCGACGACCGGCGCTGGGACGTGCTGGCCGACCCGGACGGTAACGAGTTCTGCGTGTTCTCGCCCGGCTGAGCACGGCTGTGGGAAAGTCCGGGCATGGTCTCTGCCGTGACCCGTCTGGTCCCGCTCGCCCTGGTGGCCGCGCTGGCCGGATGTGGCCCGCACCGCACCGTCGACCTCAGCCCGGGGCCGCAACCGGTCGCCACAATCGCCGCCGAGCCCACGGTGACCGACGTGCCCATCGCCACCGCGACGCCGACCGACACCAGCCATCCCGATCTTGCGGGCGACGGCGCGACCACCGCGTCCCCGGCGGCCACCCCGGCCCCGGATGGCACGCTGACCAACGGCAAGCACCCCGTCTACATCACGAGCGTGGACGTGGCCAACCGCAAGCTGACCGTGGACGTGGTGCAGTTCTTCACCGGCGACGCCGCGGCCAACGCGGCCCGCGAGGACGGGGCCAGTGAGGTGCGCCCGCCCAATGACTACTGGGTCCGCAACGCCAACAAAATGCTGCGCACGTTGCCGGTGTCCGCCGCTGCCACCATCACGGTCAACACGTTGGCCGGGGAGACCAGCGGCGACTCCGCGAAGGACGTCGCGGTGAGTCTGGAGCAGTTGGCCGGGTACAACCTGGCCAACCACCTGTTCTGGGTGACCGTGGACGGCGGCACGATCACCCGGATCGCCGAGCAGTTCCTGCCCTGACCCGGCACGGTTGGCCTGCGGCGCACCGGGTAGGGCGTGCCGTCGTGGACCGCCATGACATCACCGCGCTGATCCTCGACGATCACGACACCTTTCGTCGCGGTTTCGCGGCGTTGGACGAGGTGCAGGGCCCGCCCGGCTCCACCCCGGATCCGGCGGCGCTCGAGAGCGTGTGGCGGCCGCTGGCCGACCTGCTGGACGTACACGCGGCGGCCGAGGAAGAGGTCTTCTACCCGCGGCTGCTGCGCACCGGTGACGACGCGGTGGACGAGACGGTCGACGCCATCGGCGACCACAACGAGATCCGCGATGCCGTTGGCCAGGCGAACGCCGCCGGGGTGGGCACCGCCGCCTGGTGGGCCGGGGTGAACGCGGCCCGGGCGGCCAACACCGAGCACATGGCCGAGGAGGAGGACGACGCGCTGGCCGACTACCGCCGGCACTCCGATCCCGAGTCGCGGCGGGCGTTGGGGCGGGCCTTCCTGGAGTTCAAGGCCACGCACCGCAGCGCCGCCGCGGTGGACACCTCGGACAAGGACCCACAGGCCTACGTAGCCGCGCAACTGCCGGCACGCGACCCATCACTGCGCATCGGCCAGTCTGGTTGAGGAGAGATACATGACCGACCATCTGGCCCGCGACCTGGCGCCGATTCCGGCACAGGCGTGGGAACTGATTGACCGGGAGGCGCGGGAGCGTCTCACCCCCTATCTGGCCGCGCGCCGGCTCGTCGACTGGTCCGGCCCGCACGGTTGGACATACTCGGCCACCGACCTGGGCCGCATCCAACGCGTCGAGGACACCGCCGACATGGCCGGGGAAGAAGTGGCGCGACGCGTGGTGCTGCCGGTCATCGAATTCCGCGTGCCGTTCACGGTGCGCCGGGACGAGGTGGCCGCCGCCGCTCGCGGTGCGCTCGACCTGGACCTCGACGATCTGGTGCGTGCCGCGAGCCGCGCCGCGGAGTGCGAGAACGCGGCGATTCTGCATGGTTGGAAGCCGGCCGACGTGGTGGGCATCACCGACGCCGCCGCGCATTCGGCCGTGCCGCTCGGTGACGACGCGGGCGGTTACCCGCACGCCGTCGCGGTGGCGGTGGACCGGCTACGGGACGCGGGCGTCGACGGTCCGTTCGCGCTCGCCATCGACCCCAAGGGCTACACCCGCATCATGGAGACGACCGAGCGCGGCGGGCACCCACTGCTGGACCACCTGCGGCAGATCCTCGGTGGCGACATCATCCGCGCTCCGGGCATCTCCGGAGCCGTTGTGCTCACCCGCCGCGGTGGGGACTTCGTTCTCGACGTCGCCCAGGATCTGGCCGTCGGCTACTCACATCACAACGGCTCGGCCATCCACCTGTACCTGGAGGAAGCGTTCACCTTCCGGGTCATCGAACCCGATGCCGGAATCGCGCTCACTCGCTGAGCGGCGCTGAGCTCATTCGTGCTCGTTGTGGCGGGCCTCGGCCCGGCGCAGCCCTTCCTCGCCGTATTCCCCGATGCGCTCGCGGTGCTCCTTGCTCATCGGGGCGTTACGCGCAGTGCGCGAGCCCAGGCCCACCGTGATGGCCCACATGCCGACCAGCGCGATGACAACGGCGATGACAATCGGGATGGCTCCATGGGTGGCAAGCATGCAGTGTTACTTCCCGTGGGCCGCGGCCCCACACACCGGCTACGCGGCGGCGACGACCTCGGAACGCTCCGCGCCGACCGGCTCCAGCGGCAGCACGGTGGCGGTGGTGGCCCGCTCGGCGACCGCGACGGTGTCCGCGACCTCGCGCATCAGGTCGGACATGCGCATGCCCAGCGCGTCGCAGATGGAGGCCAGCAACTCCGACGAGGCCTCTTTCTGGCCGCGTTCCACCTCGGAGAGGTACCCCAGGGACACCCGGGCCAGCGCCGAGACCTCTCGCAAGGTGCGTCCCTGCTCCTGCCGACGGCGGCGCAGCACTTCGCCGAGCAGGCGTCGCAGCAGGATCATCGCCGGCCTCCCTCGGCCCGAAGGTACGTCCTACCCGCAACGGTACCCGTCGATAGCCCGCTGCGGCGATGGTGTAACAACGTGTTCCGCCCGGGGCGAAATTTCCCCCGTTCGGCGGGCCGAGGGCTCATCCGGTCAGCTCATACGGTTCCAGCCCGAGCAGGTGGCGACGCACCAGGTCCAGGGCGTGCACCACGCTGAGCGCGCGGACCAGATCCCGGCGCGGCGGCAACGACCGGCGAATCACCCGGGCGCCGTCCGCGGAGTCCACCGCCACGAACAGCGTGCCCACCGGGTAGTCCCCGACCGGGTCCGGTCCGGCGACCCCGGTGGTGGCCAATCCATGCGTGGCGCCCAGGCGCTCGCGCACCGCGCGGGCCAGCGCCAAGGCCACGTCGGCGTCCACCGGGCCGCGTTCGGCCAGCAGGTCGGCGTTCACCCCGAGCTCGGCCTTGGCCTCGGTGGCGTAGACCACGGCGCCGCCCCGGAAGCTCACCGAGGCCCCGGCCGGGTCGGTCAACGCCGCGGCCACCAGGCCGCCGGTCAACGACTCGGCCACCGCGAGGCTCGCCTTGCGCTCGCGCAACAGTCCGTGTACCACCGCGGACAGTTCGGTCCCGTCGGTGGAGTAGGCAGCCGAACCCAGCCGGTGTGTGACGGCGTCGAGCGCCGCGGCCACCGCGTCACCCGCCCCGGTCAGCCGCACCGCGACGTCGCCGGGCAGTGCCAGGTAGGCCACCCGCACCGAGCCGAAGTCCACGTCGTTCAGCGCGGTGGCGATCGAGGACTCACCGGCCAGTGCAATCCGGACCGTCGCGGTCACCGGCCGCGGCTCCCCGGGAGTCGACGCAGCCAGGCCGGCGGACAGCTCCGGGACGATGTGGTCGGCGAGCATCGCCTCGAGCTCGCGCGGCACGCCGGGCAGCGCGTAGATCAGCGTGGCGCCGACGCTCATCCGCAACCCCGGCGCGCTGCCCCGCGGGTTGGGCACCGGGACCGCGCCCCGCGGCACGTCGGCCTGACGCAGCGCCAGGTCCGGCACCGGCACGTTCCACTCCGTGTAGCGGGACCGGACGATGTCCTCCAGCGCTGCGTCCCGGTCCATGCCCACCCCGGCCAGCCCGGCCAGCGCATCGCGGGTGAGGTCGTCGCAGGTCGGTCCGAGACCGCCGCTGCACAGCACCAGATCCGCCCGCGCGCAGGCGGTCCGCAAGGCCCCGACGATCTCCTCGACGTCGTCGGAGACGTCGTACACCACCGAGAGCCCGAGCCCGATCCCGCCGAGCGCGTCGGCCACCCGGGCCACATTCGAGTTCAACACCAAACCGGACAGCAATTCATCGCCGACCGTGATCAGCTCGACCCGGGTCATGCCCGCGCTGCCGCCCGCAATCGTGCGGCACGTAGCACGTAATCCACGCCGGTGACCCAGGCGACCACCACCGCGGCGGTCATCAGCCCGATGGCCACGTCGTGCCCGAAGCCAGTGAACGGCAGGATGTAGAACCCGGTGCCGAAGCCGAGCAGCATGGTCTTGAGCTTGCCGCCCCGACTGGCCGGGATCACCCCGTGCCGGATCACCCAGAACCGCAGCAGGGTGACCCCGAGTTCGCGCACCAGCACCACCACGGTGACGAACCACGGCAGGTTGCCCAACGAACTCAGGCTGATCAGTGCGGCGGCGGACAACGCCTTGTCCGCGATCGGGTCGGCGATCTTGCCGAAGTCGGTGACCAGACCGCGTGAGCGGGCGATGTCGCCGTCGACCTTGTCGGTGACCATCGCGACCACGAACACGACCGCGGCCAGGCACCGCCACAGGATCGAGGTGCCTGAGGAGTGCAGCAGGGCGTAGCCGAACACCGGCACGAGCAGGATCCGGAGCCCGGTCAGGACGTTGGGGAGGTTCCAGTTGCCCACCGTCGCCGTCTGCTCGGTCATGGCCGCGGCTCCGCGACCAGGTCGGCGCCCTCACTGGCGACGACCG
>DASXPS010000100.1 GCA_036493475.1 Sporichthyaceae bacterium
CGGCGCCTGGCGGTGGCCACGGAGGCGCGGCTGCTCGGCCATGGTGGGGTGCGCGCGGTGGCCCAAGTGGCGGGGATGAGCGAGAGCACGGTGCGTTGTGGAATCGCGGAGCTGGAAGCCGGTGAGGATCCGTTTCCCGATGGTCAGGTCCGCGTCGGGGGTGGGGGTCGTAAGCGGGTCGAGCACAACGATCCGGCCGTGCGGGAGGCGCTGTTGGGGTTGGTGGAGCCCGACGAGCGGGGTGATCCGGAATCGCCGTTGCGGTGGACGACGAAGTCGTTGCGGCATTTGGCCGAACAGTTGACTCGCCTGGGCCATCCGGTGTCGGCTCCGACAGTGGGTCGGCTGTTGAAGGCGGCCGGGTTCAGCTTGCAGGCCAACGCCAAGACCCTCGAGGGCGCCCAGCATCCCGACCGGGACGTCCAGTTTCGCTACATCAACGATCAGGTCAAAGAACACCAGGCCGGAGGTGAGCCGGTGATCAGCGTGGACACCAAGAAGCGCGAACAGCTTGGCCGGCTGCCGATGGCGGGGCGGGAGTGGCGGCCGAAGGGTGAACCGGTGCAGGTGGAGGACCATCATTTTTTCTTCACTGGCCCAGACGTGGAACAGGCGATCCCGTATGGGATCTACGACATCGCTCGCAACACCGGTTGGGTCAACGTCGGAGTCGATCACGACACCGCGGTATTCGCGGTCGAGTCCATCCGTCGCTGGTGGACCGCGCGCGGGCGCCTCGACTACCCAGCCGCTACCCGGCTGTTGATCACCGCCGATGCCGGTGGTTCCAACGGCCACCGCTACCGGGTGTGGAAAAGCGAGCTGGCCGCTTTGGCCGCCGAAACGGGGCTGGCGATCACGGTCTGTCACTTCCCGCCAGGCACCTCGAAGTGGAATAAGATCGAGCACCGGCTGTTCTCCCACATCACGTTCAACTGGCGGGGCCGCCCCCTGACCAGCCACGAAGTGGTGGTCAAGACCATCGCCGCCACCCGCACCCGCGCCGGGTTACAGGTCGAAGCCGCCCTGGATACCGGCGACTATCCCACCGGCATCGCCATCAGCAAGCAGCGCTTCGCGGCCTTGCCGCTGCGCCGGCACACCGTGCACGGCACCTGGAACTACACCCTGGATGCCCAACCCGCGGCCGCCGAAATGCCGGTTCACGCCGACGACAACGGGCCAGCCGGCCGCCGCCAAGCCATGCTTGCTCGCCTGGCTGACCCTCGATTGACCGGTCTGCCCAGCGTGGAGCTAGACCAATTGTGCACCGCGCTTGCCTCGGCCCAGGCCGCGCGGACTCAGCAGCGCTACACCGAGCAGCGCGGCGGCCGGGCACGCCGGGCCACCGGAAAACTGCGCGGCGGCAAACCGCTGTTCGACGATCCCGCCCGCGTCCTGATCACCCTCATTTACCAGCGGCAGGTCTGCTCGATGACCGTGCTCGCTGACCTGTTGGAAGTCAGTGCCGGCCCCATCGGCGAACTCATCAAAGAGACCCGCGAAGCCTTCGAGGATCACGGCCACAACCCCGGCGGCGCCTCGGTGCGCTTCCGCACCACCGACGACCTGCTTGCGTTCCTCGACCACGACATCCGCCCCGCCCGAACCGCCATCATCGAAACCCTGTCCGCCCCGGCTCTGACCGGGATGAGCCGCGATCAACTGCTCGAGCTCACACAGCGACTCGCGGTACACCAAGCCGCTCACGCCGAACGCTTCGGCTACCGCCGCCGCGGCGGCCCACGCCAGCCCGGCGCCCGAGGCGGAGTCTTTCCACAAAAGATCAGCAACAGCGAACGCGTCCTGCTCACCGTGCTCCACCAGCGCAAACTGTGCACCCTCGACGTCCTCGCTGAACTCCTCGGTGATGTCACCAGAGGCGCCATCGGAAACATCGTGCGCGACACCCGACCCCTCCTCGAGCAGGACGGCCGCACTTACCGCCCGGCACCCACTCGTTACCGCACCG
>DASXPS010000101.1 GCA_036493475.1 Sporichthyaceae bacterium
AGCCACCGCCCGGGGGGTGCGGGTGGTGCGAGCGAAGCGAGCCACCGCCCGGGGGTGCGGGTGGCGCAGCCCCCGCTCGCGGCGCGCTTGCGCGCCGCAAAAAACGCGGAAGGTCCCCTGCGAGTCGCCGCAGGCGACGAGCAGGGGACCCCCGGGACCTGTAGCCCCGACGGGATTCGAACCCGCGCTACCGCCTTGAGAGGGCGGCGTGCTAGGCCACTACACAACGGGGCCAGGTAATACAACGTGCGGTGGAGCGCTGGGGTACCAGGACTCGAACCTAGACTAGCTGAACCAGAATCAGCCGGGCTGCCAATTACCCCATACCCCAAGGGCGTACGGCACGGACCGGAAGGACCGCGCCGACGGACGATGGTACCGAACGCGGGCGCGGCTTGAAAAACCGACGGGAGTGACTCAGCCCACCTCGGCGGCATACCTGCGCAAACGCGCCAGCGAACGCTCCCGACCGAGCAGTTCCATCGACTCGAACAACGGCGGGGAGACCCGGCGACCGGTCAGCGCGATGCGCAACGCGCCGAAGGCGTGCTTGGGTTTGAGGCCGAGCCCGTCGATCAGTGCCGCACGCAACGCCGCCTCGATGTCCGCGGTGGCGAACCCCTCGAGCTGCTCGAGCGCCTTGACCGAGGCCTCCAACACGGCCTGAGCATTCTCGTCCAGGCCGGCCGCGGCATCGGGTTCGATGGTGATCTCTTCGGTGAACAGGAAGCCCAACATGCCGACCACCTCGGACAACCGCACCATGCGCTCCCGGACCAATGGCGCGCCGCTGGTCACCAACCGCAGCTGATCCTCGGTGGGCGGATCGGCCACCAGTCCGGCGCGCTGCAGGAACGGCACCAACCGACCGGCGAAGTCGTCGAGGCCGAGGCGCCGAATCCACGCCCCGTTGATCGAGTCCAGCTTCTTGGGGTCGAAGCGAGCCGGGTTGCGGTTGACCCGTTCCAGGGTGAACTCGCGGGCCATCTCCACCAGGTCGAACTCCTCGCGGTCGCCGTCACCGAGTGACCAGCCGAGCAGCGCCAGGTAGTTGCACATGGCCTCGGGCAGATAGCCGTCGGCCCGGAACTGACCGATCGTCACCGCGCCGTGGCGCTTGGACAGTTTGCTGTTGTCCTGGCCCATGACGAACGGCAGGTGCGCGAAGACCGGGAACTGGTCCTCGGTCAGTCCCATCGCGCGGTACACCGCGAGCTGCCGCGGGGTGGAGGACAGCAAATCCTCCCCGCGCACCACATGGGTGATCCTCATCAGCACGTCGTCGACGGCGACCGCGAGGGGATACAGCGGTGAGCCGTCGGCGCGCATCAGCACGAAGTCCGGCACCAGGTGGTTCTCGAAGCTGACCTCGCCGCGGATCAGGTCGTGGAAGGTGGTGGTGCCTTCGGGCATCCGGAAACGCACCACCGGCTTGCGGCCCTCGGCCTCGTACGCGGCGCGTTGATCGGCGGTCAGATTTCGGCTGTGCCCGTCGTAGTCCGGCGGTTGTTTGGCGGCCTTCTGCCGGGCCACCCGGGCCTCGGCCTCGGCCGGGCTCTCGTAGCAGAGATAGGCGTGGCCGGAGTCCAGGAAGCGCTGCGCCCACTCCTGGTAGAGCGCCAGCCGTTCGCTCTGCCGGTACGGCCCGTGTGGTCCGCCGACCTCGGGACCCTCGTCCCAGTCCAGGCCCAACCAGCGCATGGACTGCACCGCGGCGGCGATGTACTCGTCGGTGACCCGGGCCTGATCGGTGTCCTCGATGCGGAACACGAACGTGCCGCCGGTGTGCCGCGCGTAGGCCCAGTCGTAGAGCGCAGTACGGATGTTGCCCAGGTGCAGGTCACCGCTGGGCGAGGGGGCGAAGCGCACCCGCACCCCGGACGGTTCGGTCACGGTCCCCACCCCTATCGCGCCAGGACCGGATTGGTCAGCGTCCCGATGCCCTCCACGGACACCGACACCTCGTCGCCCGGCTTCATCGGCCCCACCCCGGCCGGGGTGCCGGTGAGGATGACGTCGCCGGGCAGCAGCGTCATCACCGCGGAGATGAAGGCGACCAGGGACGGCACCGGGTGCACCATGGCCGCCGTGCGTGCGGCCTGCTTTAGTTCGCCGTTGAGTTCGGTGGTGATGGCCAGGTCACGCACGTCGAGGTCGGTGACGATCCACGGACCGAGCGGGCAGAACGTGTCGAAGCCCTTGGCGCGCGTCCACTGCGGGTCGTTGCGCTGCAGGTCGCGCGCGGTGACGTCGTTGGCCACCGTGTAACCGAAGATCACCTCGTCCACCCGGTCGACCGGCACCTCGCTGCACAATCGGCCGATGACCACCGCCAGCTCACCCTCGAAGTGCACCTCGATGGACTGACGTGGGTAGCGGATCGGGTCGCCGGGTGAGATCACCGCGGTGTTCGGCTTGAGGAAGATCAGCGGCTCGGCGGGCACCTCGTTACCAAGTTCGGCGGCATGGTCGGCGTAGTTGCGACCGACCCCGATCACCTTGCTGCGCGGGATCACCGGGCTGAGCAGTTTGACCTCGCTCAGCGGCATATGTTCACCGGTCGGACGCAGCGGGGTGTACAGCGGGTCGCCCTCGACGAGCGCGAGCACCTCGGCGCCCGCCTCGCCCTCGACCACGCCGAACGCCTGCCGGCCCTCCACGGTGAACCTCGCGATGCGCACTCGCCGACACTAAGTCATAGCCTCGGAGGGTGAACGTGGTGCTCGAGGAGGCGACCTGGCGGGATCGTCAGGCCGCACACCATGAGCGGGTGGATGCGTGGGTCACCCCGCACCTGGACCGCGCGCGCCGCGGTGAGCAGCACCCGGTCCATGACTTCCTGTTCACCTATTACTCTCACCGCCCTGCGCAGTTGCGCCGTTGGCACCCGGGCGTCGGGGTGGCCCTGGCCGGGGACGCGCCGCAGCGGGACTGGGCCGACTACCGGGTGGGCGACGCGGGCGTCGAGGTGGACCTGGCCCGGGTGCTCGCCCGGCGGGCCGAGTCGATCAAGTACCTGTCCGACCTGCTGCGGGTGACCGCCGCGCGGCGGCCGTTGTTCGGCTGTTTCGGGCTGCACGAGTGGGCGATGGTCTACCGGACCGCGCACATCCGGCACGAGTCCTGGCCGCTGCGCCTGTCGCCGGACGAGCTGGCCGACGTCGTCGAGACGGCGCCGCTGCGCTGCACCCACTACGACGCGTTCCGCTTCTTCACTCCCGCGGCCGCCCCACGCAACATGCTGCAGCTGACCCGCGCGGCAATGCCCGAGCACGAGCAGGGCGGTTGTCTGCACACCAACATGGACCTCTACAAGGTCGCCTACAAACTTACGCCGCTGATCCCGTCGGAGTTGGTCGGCCACTGCTTCGAACTCGCGCGCGACATCCGCGAGCTGGACATGCGCGCCAGTCCCTACGACCTACGCGACCTGGGTGTCTCCCCCGTCCGAATCGAGACCGAGGACGGTCGAGCGAGCTACGTCGCGACCCAGCGCGAGTTCGCCGAACGGGCCGCTGCGCTGCGCGCTCGGCTGCTGGACATCTGCAACCACCTCCCCCTGGATAGATTGAGCGACGATCGATCGCCGGTTCCGGGAGTGGCCCCATGGAACTCACGCATCTGACAGCCCTTCAGTTGGCCGCCGCTGTCGCGGCCCGCGAGCTGACCGCCGTCGAGGTGGTGAAGGCGCACCTCACCCGCATCGAGGCGGTCAATCCGTGGTGCAACGCGATCGTCCGGGTGCTGACCGACTCCGCCCTCGGCGAGGCCGCCGCGCTGGACGCGCGGCTGGCCGCCGGGGAACGTCCGGGCCCACTGGCCGGGGTGCCGCTGACGGTGAAGGAAAACATCGACATGGCCGGGCTGCCCACTACGCACGGGGTGCCGTCGCTGGCCGATGCGGTGGTACCGGTTGACGCCCCGGTGGTGGAGCGGATGCGCGCCGCCGGGGCGATCCCGATCGGGCGCACCAACATGCCGGACATGGGCCTGCGCATCTCCACCGACAGCAGCCTGCACGGGCTGACCCGCAACCCCTGGCACCCAGATCGCACCGCGGCCGGATCCAGCGGCGGGGAGGCCGCCTCGCTGGCCACCGGGATGTCCGCGCTGGGGCTCGGCAACGACATCGGCGGCTCGCTGCGCAATCCGGCCAGTGCTTGCGGCATCGCCTCGATCCGGCCGTCGGCGGGGCGGGTCCCCGACGCGGGTCTGGTCCCGATGGAGGACGCGCTGATCGCCTCCCAACTGATGGCGGTGAACGGCCCGATGGCGCGCACAGTCGCCGACGTGCGCGCCGCGCTGGGCCTGCTGAACGGGCACCACCCGCGCGATCCATGGTCGGTCGACGTCCCGTTGAGCACGCCCGCGGTTCCGCGTCGGGTCGCGGTCGTCGCCGAACCACCCGGCGGGAGTACCGACCCAGTGGTGGCCGACGCGGTGCGCGCCGCCGCGGCCTTCCTGGCTGACGCGGGCTACCAGGTGGAGGAGATGACCCCGCCCAACTACGAGGAAGCGGCGGCGCTGTGGGCGCAACTGTTGCTCGGCGACCTCCGCTCGATCCGCGCGGAACTTGAGGCGATCATGGGCGCGGACGGGTTCGCGATCATGAACCAAACCTTCGCCGCCATCCCGGCGCTCGACGGCGATGCGTGGTCCAAGCTGTTTCAGGCCCGGCACCGAGTCGCCCGTGCCTGGTCGGTCTTCCTTGCCGAGTTCCCGCTGGTGCTCTCGCCCACCTGGTCGCAACTGCCCTTCGAGCACGGCTTCGACGTCACCCCGGAGGGCACCGCGGCGTTCATGGAGATGCTGCGGCCGGTCACCCCGGCGAACCTGCTGGGCCTGCCCTCGGCGTGCGTACCGGCGGCGCGGGACTCCGAGACCGGCCTGCCCATCGGCGTGCTGCTCACCGGCGCCCGGTTCGCCGACTCGCTCTGCCTCGACGCCGCGGAGGCCGTCGAGGCACGTTCGCCGATCCGCACCCCGGTTGATCCGGTGACCGAGCTCAGCTAGCGCCCTTACCCGGACCCTGCGGCAACTTCTTGCCCCGCTTCGGCGCGCCCGCCGAGGGCGGCGGGACCATCGGGCCGATGTCACCGTCCGGTGCGGTGTCCAGATCCACGATCACCGGCGCGTGATCCGAGGGCCCGGTGCCCTTGCGGGCCTTGCGGTCCACCCACGCCGCCTGCACCCGGTCGGCCACCGGCCCGCTGGTCAGCACCAGGTCGATGCGCATGCCGAGGTTCTGGTGGAACATGCCCGCCCGGTAGTCCCAATAGCTGAACACCTGCTCCTTTCCCCACCGCTCGCGGACCACGTCGCGCAGCCCGAGGGCGTCCAGGGCGGCCCGTTCCGGCGGGGTCACATGGGTGTGCCCGACGTAGGCGGCCGGGTCGAAAACATCGGCGTCGGCCGGCGCGACGTTCATGTCGCCGCACACCAACACGTCGCGCGACTCGGTCGCGACCTGCCCGCGCAACGCGGAGTACCAGGCGAGCTTGTAGCGGTAGTGATCGGAGTCCGGCTCGCGACCGTTGGGTACGTACACCGACCAGATGCGCAGCCCGGCGCAGACCGCGGACACCGCTCGGGCCTCCTGGTGGGGGAATCCGGGTCCGCCGGGCAGCCCGGTCACCACGTCCTCCAGCCCGACCCGGGAGAGCAGGGCGACCCCGTTCCACTGGCTCTGTCCGTGCGCGGCGATCGCGTAGCCGCGCGCCGCCGCCTCTTCCTGGAGAAGGTCGGCGAGGGCTGCGTCATCCAGCTTGGTCTCCTGCAGGCAGACCACGTCCGGCGCCCGTTCGTCCAACCAGGGCAGGAATCTGGGCATCCGTTGCTTGAGTGAGTTCACGTTCCAGGTGGCGATGCGCACACACCCACGCTACCCGGGCGGGCACCGGCCGCCGCGCCATGATGAGATTCGGCACATGGCACTGACATTCTTCTCGGACGAGTGGTGCGAGGCGGCCCGCGACGCCATCAACAACAACGACGCCGTCTACAAGGGCTTCAAGGATCCGGTCAACTTCAGCCACACGATGTACCTCGGTCTGATCGACCATCCCGAAATCAAGACCTACCTCACGTTCGAGGAGGGCAACCTCACCGAGTGGACCACCCAGCCGATTCACGGTGACGGTCCGTTCGACTTCGCCCTGGTGGCACGGCTTGAGCACTTCCGTGAGGCCGCCGAGGGCGAAACCGAGGGCGCCAAGCTGCTCATGGGCGGCAAGTTGCGGATCGCCGAGGGCATGCAACTCGCCATCCAGAACGTCGGCGCCTTCAACAACTTCCTGCTCACCCTCGGCCAGGTCGACACGGATTGGGATATCTGAGAATGTCCGACGCCACCTATTCCGTCTCGTGCCATGACGGCGACGAGGCCAATGGCGTCGCCAACATCCTGAACATGCTGCTGATGCAGAACTTCACCAACAAGCCCAAATTGGTGAAGGTGGCCAGGCGAATGAAGCGTCCCGTGGCAGTCATCTCCACCGACACCAACACCGAGGCCACGCTGGAATTCGGTCCGGAGGGCGTGGTCATCTACAACGGCATCGTCGGGGACCCGAGCGTGGCCGTGCACGCCACCGTGGACCAGATCCTGGATGTGTCGCAGCTGAAGATGAAGGCCGGCGGTCTGTTGCCGGTGGGCTTCTTCACCAAGCGCGGCGGCAAGGTGCTGGGCCAGATCGCCACGCACAAGCTGGTGGTGAAGGGTCTGTTCTCGCACACCATCGCGTCGCTGCGCACCCTCGCGCTGGTGTCGGTGGCCGACTGAAGGTCAGCCGGTCAGTTCGACCTCGATGCGCCCGCCGTTGACCCGGCAGGGGAAACTTTCCAGCTTCTCCCCGCACGGGTTGATGCTGTCACCGCTGGCGACGTCGAACTCCCACAGATGAACGTTGCAGGTCAGCACGCCATCCTCGAGATCACCGTCGGACAGCGGGGTGGCCTTGTGCGGGCAGGAATCCTTGAACGCGTGCAGTTTCTCCTCGCTGCGCACGAGCAGGATTTTCTCGTTGCCCGCCGAGACGCCGGCGATGTCGCCGTCCCACAGTTCCTCGTCGTCGTAGACGTCGATCCAGTTGCCCATGCGCTGCTCCTGACTACTTCTGCGGCGTGCCGCATTCTGTCATTGCCGCAGCAGCCCGTAGGTGACGGCGTCGGCGAGGGCCTGCCAGGAGGCCTCGATGATGTTCTCGTGGACGCCGACGGTGTCCCAGTCGTGGTCCCCGTCGGTGGTCTCCACCAGCACCCGGACCACCGCGCCGGTGCCGTGTGAGCCCTCGATGATGCGCACCTTGTAGTCCAGCAGTTCCAGGTGGGCCAGGTCCGGATAGACCTGCTCCAACGCCTGGCGCAGCGCGGTGTCCAGGGCGTTCACCGGACCATTGCCCTCCCCGGTGGCCACGATCCGCCGGCCGCCGGCATGCACCTTGACGGTGGCCTCGGTGCGCACCGTGCCCGCGCTGTCGCGGTCCACGATGACCCGCCACGACTCCAACTCGAAGGTGCGCTCCGCGCCGGGATCCAGCTCTTCGCGCACCAGCAGGTCGAAGCTGGCGTCGGCGGCCTCGAAGGAGTATCCGCGGGCCTCCAGGTCCTTGACCCGTTCCACCACCCGGCCCAGGGCTTCGGAGTTCACCGACAGGTCGTGGCCCAGCTCGCGGCCCTTGAGCTCCACGCTGGCCCGCCCGGCCATCTCGGAGACCAGCATGCGCATGTCGTTGCCCACCCGGGACGGGTCGGTGTGCTGGTACAGATCGGGATCGACCTTGATCGCCGAGGCGTGCAGACCCGCCTTGTGCGCGAACGCGCTCTCCCCCACGTATGGGGCCTGGTGGCGGGGGGTCTGGTTGGCCACTTCGGCGATGGCGTGCGCGACCCGGCGCAGCTCCCCGAGGTTGCCCTCGGGCAGCACCAGGCGGTCCATCTTGAGTTCGAGGTTGGCCACCACGGTGGCCAGGTTCGCGTTGCCGGACCGCTCCCCGTACCCGTTCATGACGCCCTGCACGTGGGTGACGCCGGCCTCGACCGCGGCGATGGTGTTGGCCACCGCGCAGCCCGCGTCGTCGTGGCAGTGGATGCCCAGCCGGGCCCCGGAGCGAGCCAATACCTCGCCCACGGCGTCCACCAGCCGGCTGGGCAGTTGCCCACCATTGGTGTCGCAGAGCACGACCACATCGGCCCCGGCTTCGGCGGCGGTGCGCACGACCTCGAGGGCGTAGTTCGGGTTGGCCGCGTACCCGTCGAAGAAGTGCTCCGCGTCGAGGAACACCCGATGACCCTCGGCACGTAGATGGCTCACCGTGTCGCGGATCATCGCGAGGTTTTCCTCCAGCGTGGTCCGCAGCGCCCGGAAGACGTGCCGGTCGTGGCTTTTGGCAACCAGGCAGATCGTGCCGGCACCGGAGTCACGAAGCGCCGCGACCTGTGGGTCGTCAGCCGCTTTTCCGTCCGCCTTCCGGGTGGCGCCGAATGCCGCCAGCACCGAGTTGCGCAGCTTCAGCTCGTTCTGCGCACGGGCGAAGAACTCGGTGTCCTTGGGCAGCGCGCCCGGCCAGCCACCCTCGATGAACCCGACGCCCAGGTCGTCCAGGTGCCGGGCAATCGCGAGCTTGTCCGCCACCGTGAGCGCCATGCCCTCGCCCTGGGCTCCGTCACGCAGCGTGGTGTCGTAGACGTGGAAGGCGTCATCGACAGCCGGCGTGGTGAAAGCCGTCGTGCTCATCGCGGTTCTCCCGTTCGCTGTGCTGGACAAACAAAAAACCCCCCGCCGGACGGCGAGAGGTTGGCGCACCGGAGTCGAGCTCCGCCGGTGCGCTTATCCAATAATCAGGGTCTGTGCCACGTGGTCAGTGTGACACAGGCCCCGCATTTTCCCAAACGCCTCCGCTCTCCAGCACCCACTGCGCCAGGCCCGGCACTACGAAGTGCAGGTTGCGGCCCTCGGCGAAGATCGTGCCCTTCTTGAGCAGCCGATCCCGCAGATAGCTGACGGCCTGCGGTTTGCGGTCGAGGGCGGCGGCCACGTCCGCGCCGGTATGTGGAGCACCGTCGATCACCAGCCGGGCCAATGCCGAGAGGTACGTCCGCTCGGTCGCCGACGCGTCAGACCAGCGCGCGGCATAGAGCCCGGCAGCGAGATCGGCTTCGGCCGCGGCAACCGCCCGCTGCGCGTCCGCCAGACCAATGCGAGCACTGCCCGTGGATGCCCGCCAGGCGTGGTGTCCGAGAACCTGGATGGCGTACGGGTAGCCACCGGAGGCCTGCACCAGCAGATGCGCCGCGGCCTCCTCGAAGGGGCGACCCGCCGATGACGCGGGAGCCGTCAGCGCACGCAGGGTGGCCGCGCCGTCCAGCAACCCGAGTTCGTGCCATTCGCCGCGTTCGAGATAAGTGACGGAGCGTCGGGGCTCCCGCAGAGAGGGCAGACCCGCGGCCACCACGACGAGGGGCCAGCCATCCACCACGTGCTCCTGCAAAGTGGCGGTGAACTCAGCCAGTTCGCCCCGGTCGGCGAGTTGAAGCTCATCGACGGCAACCACCAAACCACTGCTGCGCGCCTCGGCCGCAGCGCACGTCGCCGTCAGGGCGGCCTCCAAGGACAGTGCGGCGGTAGGCGGTTCGGCACTGAGGTTGACCTCCGCACCCAGGCCCACCGCACCCGCGCGCAACGTCGCCGAGGTGACCCGAAACCGCCGCCCCGGCTTGGATTGCTCGAACAATGCGGTGGTCGCCGCCAAACGGCCGGCGAGGCGGTCGACGAAGCGACCGCCGGGTCGCACCTCCACCGCCGCGCTCGGCCAACTGTGCAACGCAGCCGCCGTGGCGGCGATCTCCCCCAGCAGCACCGTCTTGCCGACTCCACGGGTGCCGACCAGCAACAGCGGACGCGGAGTACGGCCGTCCAAGACGGCGACATCGAGCGCCTCACGGGCAGCGGACAATACTTCTTCGCGCCCGGCGAGTTCACTCGGCGGCTGGTTGAAACCCGGCCGATACGGATTCGGAGACCGCTGCGCCATGAGCAATGTATAGCGCATATAGCAATCCCAATGAAATATAGCGTTCTATAGCAACGCCCCGTGGGCGCGTTCAGCAGACGTTGTGCAGCCAGCGGTGTTTGTCGGGGGCGTGGCCGTGCTGGATCTCCAGCAACGTGCTGCGGATGACGGTGGTGACCGGGCCGGGCGGGTCGCCGGGCATGGCCACGTCGCCCCCGCGCCAGTGCAGCGAGCCGACCGGGGTGACCACCGCGGCGGTGCCGCAGGCGAACACCTCGGTGATGGCGCCGGAAGTCACACCAGCACGCCAGTCGTCGATGGAAATCCGGGCCTCCTCGACGCGGTGACCGAGGTCGGCGGCCAGCGCCATGATCGAGTCTCGGGTGACGCCCTCGAGGATCGAACCGGTCAGCGTCGGGGTCTTGATGGAGCCGTCCGCGTGCACGAAGTACAGGTTCATGCCGCCGAGTTCCTCGACCCAGCGCTGCTCCACCGCGTCCAGGAACACCACCTGGTCACAGCCGTTGGCGATGGCCTCCTGCTGCGCGATCAGACTGGCCGCGTAGTTGCCTGCGCACTTGGCCGCGCCGGTCCCGCCGGGAGCGGCGCGGGTGAACTCCTCGGACAGCCAGATGCGCACCGGCTTCAGGCCGCCGCCGCCCGAGGCGGTAGCCGAGGGTTTGAAGTACGCGCCGGCCGGCGAGGCCATCACCAGGAAGGTGACGTGGGAGGCGGGCTTGACGCCGAGGAACACCTCAGAGGCGAACATCAGCGGTCGGATGTACAGGCTCTGCTCGGCCTTGCCGGGCACCCAGGCCGCGTCGAGCGTGACTAACTGGTCGATGGCCTCGACGAACAACTCGGCGGGCAGCTCGGGTAGCGCAAGCCGGCGGGCGGAGCGCTGGAAGCGGACCGCGTTGCTCTCCGGGCGGAACGTGTGGATGCTGCCGTCGCCGTGCCGGTAGGCCTTCAGACCTTCGAAGATTGACTGGGCGTAGTGCAACACCGCACTGGCCGGATCCATCGCGATCGGGCCGTAGGCCCGCAGGTGCGCGTCGTGCCAGCCGCTGTCGGGCGTCCACGTGATCGCGGCCATGTGGTCGGTGAAGAACTTGCCGAAGCCCGGGTCGGCGAGGATCTCCGCCCGGCGCTCATCGGTGGCCGGCGAGGGATTGCGGTGCACGGCGAACGTCATGCCGGAAACGGTAGCGGTCGATTCCTTGCTGGACGTGGTGGTCACAGTGACTCCTTTGCGGAGGTTCGAGTAGGGGGCTGGGTGGTCAGCCGGCTACTCGGGCCGCGATGGCGTCGCCGATCTGGTGCGTGCTGCGCGCGGCCGAGCCGCGGGCGGCCAGGTCCGCTTCCACGGCGGCCAGCACCTTGCCCGCCGCAGCGGTCTGCCCGAGGTGCTCGAGCATCAGCGCGACGGAGAGCACGGTGGCGGTTGGATCGGCCTTGGCCTGTCCGGCGATGTCCGGGGCCGAGCCGTGCACCGGCTCGAACATGGACGGGTTGGTGCGGCTGACGTCGAGGTTGCCGCTGGCCGCCAGGCCGATGCCGCCGGTGATCGCGGCGGCGAGGTCGGTGAGGATGTCGCCGAACAGGTTGTCGGTGACGATCACGTCGAACCGCTCCGGGTCGCTGACCATGAAGATGGTCGCGGCGTCCACGTGCAGGTAGTCGGTGCTGACGTCGGGGAACTCCGGCGCGACCTTGGCCAGGGTGCGGGTCCACAGGTGGCCCGCGTGCACCAGCACGTTGTTCTTGTGAACCAGCGTCAGTTTCTTCCGCGGCCGGGCCTGCGCGCGGCCGAACGCGTCGCGCACCACCCGCTCGATGCCGTAGGCGGTGTTCAGGCTGACCTCGGTGGCCACCTCGTGCGGGGTGCCGGTGCGCATCGAGCCGCCGTTGCCGACGTACGGACCCTCGGTGCCCTCGCGGACCACCACGAAATCGATGTTCTTGTTACCGGCCAGCGGCGAGGCGACGCCCGGGTACAGCTTGGCCGGGCGCAGGTTCACGTGGTGGTCGAGGGCGAAGCGCAGCTTGAGCAGCAGCCCGCGCTCCAGCACGCCGGAGGGCACGCCGGGGTCGCCCACCGCGCCGAGCAGGATCGCGTCGTGCCCGCGCAACTCCGCGAGCACCGAGTCCGGCAGCGTCTCGCCGGTGGCGTGCCAGCGGCGCGCCCCCAGGTCGTAGTGCTGCGCGTCGACCTTCACCTCGGAACCGAGGGCGGCGTCGAGCACCTTCAGGCCCTCGGCCACGACCTCGGGCCCGATGCCGTCACCGGCGATCACTGCCAGGCGGAGACTGTCCATCCCGCCAGCGTAATCGTCGTCTCATTCTGTGGCCCCAGCGTCTCACCAGGTGAGAACGTCGCGGTCAGGAGATGTTCGCGCTGCGCGCCCAATCGGCGTCGATGGCCTCGGCGATCTCCTGCAGGTTTTCCGCCGAGATTGCGGAGTCCACGGTGAGGGCGATCAGTGCCTGGCCGCCCTTCTCGTCGCGGGCCACCTGCATGCCGGCCACGTTCACCCCGGCGGTGCCGAGGATCTGCCCGACGGTGCCGATGATCCCCGGCCGGTCGGTGTACCGGAAGAAGGCCAGGTGCGCGGCCAACTCGACGTCGACCTCGTAGCCGTCCACCTCGACGATCTTTTCCACCATCCGCCGCGCACCGGACAGCGTCCCGGACACCGAGACGATCTCGCCGGTGGCCAGGGTTCCGCGCACGGTGATCAGGTTCCGGTAGCGAGGGCTGTCCGCGCTGGTGGTCAGGTGCACCTCGACGCCGCGTTCCTGGGCGAACAGCGGGGCGTTGACGTAGGAGACGGTCGACTCCTCGGCGATGTCGGTGAACACGCCCTTGAGGGTGGCCAGCTCCATCACCTTCACGTCGTGGCGGGCGATCTCGCCGCGCACCTCGACGTCCAGGCGCTGCGCGACCCCACCGGCCAGCGCGGTGAAGATGCGACCCAGGTTCTCCGCCAGCGGCAGGCCCGGCCGCACGTCCTCGGCGATGACCCCGCCCTGCACGTTGACCGCGTCCGGCACCAGCTCGCCGGCCAGCGCCAGGCGTACCGACTTGGCAACCGAGACACCGGCCTTCTCCTGCGCCTCATCGGTGCTCGCCCCCAGGTGCGGCAGCGCGACCACGTTGTCCAGCTCGAACAGCGGGGAGTCGGTGCACGGCTCCTTGGCGTAGACGTCCAGGCCGGCGCCGGCCACCCGGCCCTCCTTGAGCGCGGCGTACAGCGCGGCCTCGTCGACGATCCCGCCGCGGGCGGCGTTGATGATGTGCACGGTCGGCTTGACGGTGCGCAGCGCTTCCTCGCCGATCAGACCCACGGTCTCCGGGGTCTTGGGCAGGTGCACGGTGATGAAGTCCGACTCGCGCAACAGTTCGTCCAGCGCGACGAGCCGCACACCGAGCTGGGTGGCGCGGGCGGCGGACACGTACGGGTCGTAGGCCAGCAGGGTCACGTCGAAGGCGGCCAGGCGCTGCGCGACCAGCGCGCCGATGCGGCCCAAACCGACCACACCGATGGTTTTCTCGGCCACCTCGACGCCGGTGTACTTCGACCGCTTCCATCCCCCGGCGCGCAGCGAGGCGTGCGCCTGGGACACGTGACGGGCGCTGGCCAACAGCAGCGCGATGGCCAGCTCCGCGGCGCTGGTGATGTTGGAGGTGGGGGCGTTGACCACCATGACCCCGGCCTTGGTGGCCGCGGAGACGTCGACGTTGTCCAGGCCGACGCCGGCCCGGGCGACCACCTTGAGCTTCCGCGCGGTGGCGAGCGCCTCGGCGTCGATCTGGGTGGCGGAGCGGATCAGGATCGCGTCCGCATCGGCGATCGCGGGCAGCAGCGCCGCGCGGTCCGCGCCGTCGCAGTGGCGGATCTCGAAATCCGGCCCGAGGGCGTCGAGGGTGGCAGGTGAAAGTTCCTCGGCGATGAGCACCACAGGCTTGGTCACAGGAGTTCCTTAGCGGTGGGCAGGCAAAAAAGGAACACAACACTGTGCCCGGGAGTGGGTCCAGTGTAACCACCGTGGAACACGGCGTGGGGCGGCGTGTGCTACTACACACGCCGCCCCAAGGAAAGACCGTCGCAGACTTAGCCCTCGATCCAGCTCATCAACGGGCGCAGCTTGGCGCCGGTCTTCTCGATCGGGTGGTTGTGGCCCTCCTCGACGTACTTCTTGTAGTTGGGCAGGCCGGCGTCGTACTCCTCGATCCAGCGGTTGGCGAACGTGCCGTCCTGGATCTCGGCGAGGATGCGCTTCATCTCGGCCTTGGTCTCGTTGGTCACGATCCGCGGGCCGGAGACGTAGTCGCCCCACTCCGCGGTCTCCGAGATCGACCAGCGCATCTTGGAGATGCCTCCCTCGTACATCAGGTCGACGATCAGCTTCACCTCGTGCAGGCACTCGAAGTACGCGACCTCGGGCTGGTAGCCCGCCTGGATCAGCGTCTCGAAGCCGGCCATGATCAGGTGCGAGAGGCCACCGCAGAGCACGACCTGCTCACCGAACAGATCGGTCTCGGCCTCCTCGGTGAACGTGGTCTTGATGACGCCCGCGCGGGTGCCGCCGATGCCCTTGGCGTAGGACTTCACCAGGTCCCAGGCCTTGCCGGTGGCGTCCTGCTCGACCGCGATGATGCACGGCACGCCCTTGCCCTCGACGAACTGACGGCGCACCAGGTGGCCGGGGCCCTTCGGGGCCACCATGCACACATCCACGTTGGCCGGCGGCTTGATCAGATCGAAGCGGATGTTCAGCCCGTGGCCGAAGAACACCGCGTCGCCGTCGTTCAGGTTCGGCGCGACCGCCTCGGCCCACACCTTCCGCTGCACCGGGTCCGGCGTCAGGATCATGATCACGTCGGCCTCGGCGCAGGCCTGCTCGGGCGTGACCACCCGCAGGCCCTCCTCCTCGGCCTTGGCCCGGCTCTTGGACTCCTCCGGCAGGCCGACGCGCACGTCCACCCCGGAGTCACGCAGCGACAGCGCGTGCGCGTGCCCCTGACTGCCGTAGCCGAGCACCGCGACCTTGCGGCCCTGGACCACCGAGAGGTCGGCGTGCTCGTCGTAGAACATCTCTGCTGCCACGGGGGCTCTCTCCTTCATGAAATGCGTCCGCCTGGACGCACGCTACGGGGGGATCAGGCGCTGCGTTCGACGGGGCGTAGGGAACGGTCGGTGATGGAGCGGGGGCCGCGACCGATGGCGACCATGCCCGACTGGACGAGCTCCTTGACCCCGAAGGGCTCCAGCATGCGCAGCAGCGCGCTCAGCTTGTCCGCGCTCCCGGTGGCCTCGACGGTCACCGAGTCGGTGGACACGTCGATGACCTTGGCCCGGAACAGCTGGACGGTCTCCAGCACGTGCGAGCGGTTCTCGGTGTCCGCGCGGACCTTGACCAGCAGCAGTTCACGCTGCACGGCGGCGGTCGGCTCCAGCTCGACGATCTTGATGACGTTGACCAGCTTGTTCAGCTGTTTGGTCACCTGCTCCAACGGCGAGGACTCGACGTTGACCGCGATCGTCATCCGGGAGATCTCCGGGTGCTCGGTCGGGCCCACCGCGAGTGAGTCGATGTTGAACCCGCGCCGCGCGAACAGGCTCGAGATCCGGGCCAACACACCGGGCTTGTTCTCCACCAGCACCGACAAAGTGTGGACAGTCATCAGTCGTTCTCCTCCTCGGAACGGTCCCAGACCGGGGCCAGCCCGCGGGCGTACAGGATTTCGTCGTTGCTGGTGCCGGCCGCGACCATGGGCCAGACCATCGCGTCGGCGTGCACCACGAAGTCGATGACCACCGGCATGTCGTTGATCTCCATGGCCTTGCGGATGGTCGCGTCAACGTCCTCGGCCTTCTCGCAGCGCAGACCCACGCAGCCGTAGGCGTCGGCCAGCTTCACGAAGTCCGGGATCCGCTTGGACTGCAGATCGGTGTTGGAGTACCGACCCTCGTAGAACAGCGTCTGCCACTGGCGGACCATGCCCAGGTTGCCGTTGTTGATGACGGCCACCTTGATCGGGATGTTGTTGATGGCGCAGGTGGCCAGTTCTTGGTTGGTCATCTGGAAGCAGCCGTCGCCGTCCACCGCCCAGACCACCGTGTCCGGCCGACCGGCCTTGGCGCCCATCGCGGCGGGTACCGAGTAGCCCATGGTGCCCAGGCCACCGGAGTTCAGCCAGGTGCCCGGCTTCTCGTACTTCACGAACTGCGCGGCCCACATCTGGTGCTGGCCGACGCCGGCCACGTAGATCGCGTCCGGGCCGGCGATCTCGCCGAGGCGCTCGGTGACGTACTGCGGGGACAGCGAGCCGTCCTCGGGATGGTCGTAGCCCAGCGGATAGCGGGCCCGCATGTCCCGCATCTGGTCCAACCACGCGGCGTAGTCGCCGCGGTGGCCGGCCTCGTGCTCGGCCTGCAGCGCGACGATGAGGTCGGCGATGACCTCGCGGCAGTCGCCGACGATCGGCACGTCGGTGGCGCGGTTCTTGCCGATCTCGGCGGGGTCGATGTCCGCGTGGATGACCCTGGCCTCCGGCGCGAACGTGGACAGTTTGCCGGTGACCCGGTCGTCGAACCGGGCGCCGAGGCAGATCAGCAGGTCCGATTTCTGCAGCGCGCCGACCGCGGCCACCGTGCCGTGCATGCCGGGCATGCCCATGTGCAGGTCGTGGCTGTCCGGGAAGGCACCGCGGGCCATCAGTGTGGTGACCACCGGGATGCCGGTGAGTTCGGCCAGCACCCGCAGTTCCGCGGCCGCCTGCGCCTTGATCACGCCACCGCCCACGTAGAGCACCGGCTTGGTCGAGGACACGATCAGCTTGGCGGCCTCGCGCACCTGCTTGGCGTGCGGCCGGGTCACCGGACGGTAGCCGGGCAGATCCAGCGAGGTGGGCCAGGTGAACGTGGTGCGGGCCTGCAGCGCGTCCTTGGAAATATCCACCAGCACCGGACCGGGGCGCCCGGTGCCGGCGATGTGGAAGGCCTCGGCGATCGCCCGCGGGATCTCGTCCGCATTGGTGATCAGGTAGTTGTGCTTGGTGATCGGCATCGTGATGCCGCGGATGTCCGCCTCCTGGAAGGCGTCGGAACCGATCGCGCTGCTGGGCACCTGACCGGTGATCGCGACGATCGGCACCGAGTCCATTTGGGCGTCGGCGATGGCGGTGACCAGGTTGGTCGCGCCCGGCCCGGAGGTGGCCATGCACACCCCGACCCGACCGGTGGCCATCGCGTAGCCCTGCGCGGCGTGGCCGGCGCCCTGCTCGTGACGGACCAGGACGTGGCGAATCTGCTTGCTGTCGAACAGCGGGTCGTACGCGGGCAGGATCGCGCCGCCGGGGATACCGAAGATGATCTCGACGCCGGCAGCCTCGAGCGACCGGATGAGCGACTGTGCGCCGGTGATCGTCGGGGTGTCGGTTGGCTCAGGCATCGGGTTCTCTTCTCTCGTGTGGCGCGTGAACACAAAAAACCCCTCGCGCCCTACCGGGCCGAGCGAGGGGTGGCGTGCAGACCGACGCGGGCGTCAGGCAGCACGCTCGCGAAGTACTACGGTCCAGGTGGAGCACATGACGGAACCGTCGCCGATGGTGGCCGCCGATGTCAAGTCAGCAACCGTCACCATCCGCAATCCGAGACAGAACGTTCCATAGATTGGTGACGGAATGATCTTGCGGCGCGCGCTGGGCTCTGCCCTGGCTCTGGTTCTGCTGGCCGGCTGCTCGGGACAGCCGGCCGCCGTTCCCCCGCCCCCGGCCACCTCGAGCGCCTCGGCCACCGCCACCCCGACCGGCGGGCCGCACTCCTTGCATGTGGTGGCCGAGGTCACCAGTGGACTCGCCTCGCCGTGGGGCCTGGCCTTCCTGCCCGACGGATCCGCGCTGGTCTCGCAACGCGACGACGGAACGGTGTGGCATCTCGACGCCCGCGGGGTACGCACCGAGGTCGGGGTGGTGCCCGACGTGGTGCACGACACCGAGGGCGGCCTGCTCGGCATCGCGGTGGCGCCGGACTTCGACACCACCCATTTCCTGTACGCGTACGAGACCACCGCCGAGGACAACCGGATCGTCCGGATGACATACCGCTCGGCCGGGCTGGGGGCGCCGACGGTGCTGCTCAGCGGCCTCGCCAAGGCCGAGTTTCACGACGGTGGGCGCATCGCCTTCGGCCCGGACGGCATGCTCTACGCCGGCGTCGGGGACGCCACCGACACCGGGCACGCGCAGGACAAGAAGTCGCTCAACGGCAAGATCCTGCGGCTGAAGCCGGACGGCGGCGTGCCCTCGGACAACCCCTTCCCGGGCTCGCCGGTCTGGACCTACGGGCACCGCAACGTGCAGGGCTTCGCCTGGGACAGCGCCGGGAACATGTTCGCCTCCGAGTTCGGCTGGCACGCCTGGGACGAGCTCAACCTGATCAAGCCGGGCGCCAACTACGGCTGGCCGGACGTCGAGGGCTTCGGCGGGACGGCCCGTGGCTACACCGACCCGCTGTACGCCTGGCACACCGACGTGGCCTCCCCCAGCGGCATCGCCTACCTGGACGGCTCGGTGTGGATGACCGCGCTCAAGGGCACCCGGCTGTGGGAGATCCCGATGAACGGCACCACGCCCGGTGCGCCCAAGGCCTGGTTCACCAGCAGCTACGGCCGGCTGCGCACGGTGGCAGTGGCACCGGACGGGCAGTCGCTGTGGCTGATGACCGACAACACCGACGGCCGCGGGATCGTGAAGAACGGCGACGACCACATCTACCGGGTGGCGCTGCGCTGAACCAATCGGAAAATTTTCCCGAATCCACGCAACTGGGCGGAACCGGACACCGACGAACCGCGTCGAAGCAGACATCGACCGTGGAACCGACGGAAGGTACGGCTATGTCCGGAAACTTTTCCAGCGACAGATCCGGCCCTTGCGAGTCCAAGGTCGAACCCGCCAGGGAGGGGATGGCGGGTCAGAGGACGGCGGTGAGCGCAATCAGGGGGGCGACGGCGCCCGGTCGGGGGAGTCGGGTTGCCGTCGGCATGCTTGCGCTCGCCGCTTCCCTGACCGTCCCCGTCCTCCCGGCCCACGCGGCCACCACGGACAACGTGGACCTACACAACTTCAAGGACTGCCGCGAGTTCACCAACTACATGCGTTCGGTTGCCGAGCCCGAGGTCGGCGCCTATGGCTTCGGTGGCGGCGGCGGCCCGGTGCTATACGACAAGCCTGCCCCGATGGTGAACGATGCCCCGCAGGCCAAGACCGCCGGACCCAACGATGCGGCCGGTAACGGCGCCACCGGCACCAACCTGCAGGAACGCGACGTCGACGAGCCCGATGTGGCCAAGGTCGACGGGGACCGGGTGCTCACCCTGACCGGCGGCAAGCTCAACGTGGTCGACACCTCGGGGGCGAAGCCGAAGCTGCTCGGGTCGCTGGGCTTCGACGGCTCCTCCCCCAGCGAGATGCTGGTGCTGCCCGGCCACCGCGCCCTGGTGATCAGTAGCGCGTGGTCGCAGGTGCAGCCACAACCCGTGCCGACGGAGGACGGTCCGGCCCGCAAGTACATCGTGCGGCCCTACCCACAGGGCAGCGAGCAACTGGTGCTGACCCTGGTCGACGTCTCCGGCAAACCCACCGTGCAGCGCACCGAGAAGGTCACCGGCCACTACATCTCTGCCCGACTGCACGACGGCAGCGTGCGGGTGGTGCTGGGCAGCCAGCCGCGCATCGCGTTCGGCCGGCCGCAGCCCAACGAGCCCGAGGCCACCGCGACCGCCCGCAACCAGGCGGCGGTGCGCGCAGCCAGGGCCAACGACTTCCTGCCGGCCCGTCAGATTATGGACGCGGCCGGTCACGTGCTTTCCGACGGACCGTTGCTCGGCTGCACCGACGTGCGCCGGCCGGATTCCCCGTCCGGTCTGGGCATCATTTCGGTGCTCACCCTGGACAGCACCACGGGCGACGCCCAGTTCACCCGCGCCACCGGTACCGGCGTGGTGGGCAATGGCGAACTCGTTTACGCCTCGGCGAATCGGCTGTACGTGGCCACCACCGAGGGCGGTTGGCAGGCACATCCAGAAACCGCCGTGCGCCCGGTCCCGGCTGCGGGCACCCGGCCCGCGCAACCGGACGAGCGTCGAACCGCGATCCATGCGTTCGACGTGACCGGGCGCACGGTATCTCGCTATGTGGGATCCGGCGCGGTGCCCGGCTATCTGTTGGGCCGTTGGGCGTTCTCCGAGCAGGACGGCTACCTGCGGGTGGCCACCACCACCGGCCAGCCGTGGGCGCAGCAGGACGGCCAGACCAGTCAGAGCAGCATTGTGGTGCTCGCCGAACGACCCAATGGGCTGCGGTGGGTGTCCGTGCTCTCCGGACTGGGCCAGGGTGAGACCATCCGCGCGGTCCGCTGGTTCGGCGACCTGGCCGCGGTGGTGACGTTCCGTCAGACCGACCCGCTGTACCTGGTGGACCTGTCCGACCCGGCGCATCCGAAGCTGCGCGGTGAGCTGAAGACACCGGGGTTCTCCGCCTACCTGCACCCGACCGGGAACGGTGGCCTGTTGGGCATCGGGCACTCCGCGGACGACCAGGGCCACATCACCGGACTGCAGGCGCAGCAGTTCAACATCGCCGACCCCGCGCACCCGACCCGCACCGACGTGCTCGACCTGGGTCAGGGCTGGACCAGCGTGGAGAGCGACTCCCGCGCATTCACCTATCTGACGTCGCGTCGGTTGGCCGTGGTGCCCGCCTGGATCAACAAGAAGGTGTCCTGCCCACCGAACGCGCAGTGCATGGCGGCCGACGGATCCGGCCAGGGCTTCGTCGGCGAGATCAACGTGCCGGCCGCGATCGGCATTCTCGTCGACGCCAATGGCACCCTGCACCGGGCCGGTGAGTTCATCGGGGATTCCTCGATTCTGCGGGTGATCCCGGTGGGTAATCAGTTGGCCGCCATCACCGACACCTCGGTGGTGCTGCTGAACCCGGACGGGCTGAAGCAGCAGGGGTCGGTGCGGGTGGCGCCGGAGCAGCACCCGGTTCGTTGAGCACGCCCTAGAAATCTCTTTTCGGCGCCGGTGAACGTTTCGTTCGCCGGCGCCGTCCTTCTTCCAGAGGGCAGCGAGGCGCTGTCCCGTTGACGTCCCGAGGTGGTCCCCCATGTCCGCTTCTCCCCGGCTCTCGCGTTTGCGTCGACCGCTCCCCCTCGCCGGTATCGCGCTGGGCACCGCGGGCGTGTTGACCGCGGCGGTGCTGTTGAACCCGTTCGACTCGACCAAGGCGCAGGCCGCGACGGACCTGCCTGCGTACGACGACTGCGCGGCCTTCGCCGCGGGCATGCGCGCGCTGGCGCTGCCCCGGGTCGGGCCGTACGGGTTCAACCGGACTGGATCCGACTACACCGGTTATGGCACTGCGCCGGCCGGTCCGGCGCCGATGCCGATTCCGATGCCGATGGAGGACCACGGGGAGGCTGCCGCTGGGGCCCCTGCGGCCGCGGCGCCCGCGGCGGCCGCAGCGCCTGCACCCGTTGCGGCCGCGAAGGCGGCGGCTCCGGCTGCGCAGACGTATTCCAATGGCGCCGCAGCGCAGGAGCCGGCCGCGCCCGCGAAGTCCACGGTGTCGACAGAGCGCAGCAGCGCCGACGACGCCGTGGGCACCGGCCCGACCGGCACCAACGTGCAGGAGGCCGGGGTGGACGAGGCCGATCTGGCCAAGACCGACGGCAAACTGATGATCACCGTCGTCGAGCATGCGCTGCAGGTCGTCGACGTGTCCGGGATGAAGCCGCGCCCGCGCGGCACGCTGGACCTGGGCAGCGTCAAGCCAACCGAGTTGCTGCTCGAGGGCGACCGGGCGCTGGTCGTCTCGCCGGCCGGATCGTCGACCACGTTGAACCTGGTCGACCTGTCCAACCCGGACCGCCCCAGCGTGATCGGCACCGAGGAGGTCGGCGCGCGCTACCTG
>DASXPS010000102.1 GCA_036493475.1 Sporichthyaceae bacterium
AGCTGTCCTTCGCCTCACCCGGCCAGTGGCGGGACGGGGACCGGATGGGTGCCGAGGAGGCGACGCAGGCCAACCGGGACATCGTGAACCGTTCCACGGCCGAGGACTGGATCCCGACCAAGCGGCTGATCGACCGGGACGCGCGGGTGGTCAAGGAGTCACCGTTGGTGGACTGTTCGGCGATTCGGCACCCGGTCGAGGACTCCGGCATGGACCTCATCACCGTGCAGAGCATCGACGCACGCTCGGCGAGCGGGTTGGTGGACGCGGTGAGCACCGCGGTGGTCGCGGCCGGGGATCTGGTCTACGAGTCGGCGGACAAGCTGTTCGTCGCCACCACCCGGGGCGGCTGGGGCGACGAGTGGGTGGCACCGGCCGGGGACGTCGAGCGGGCCGGTCCGGGGTTCGCGCCGGCGCCGCGGACCGGGGTCACCGACATCCACGCCTTCGACATTTCCGGCGGAACGGCGCGCTATCTGGCCAGCGGCACCGTGCCGGGCTACGTAAAGGACCGCTGGTCGCTCTCGGAGCGCGACGGACTGCTGCGGGTGGTCTACACCACCTCGCCGCCGTGGTCGTGGGAGGGCAGCGGCGCGCAAACCGGCGTGATCGTGCTGGACACCAGCGGTCGTCGGCTGGACGAGTTGGGCCGCACCGAGGGCATCGGCAGCAACGAACAGGTGAAAGCGGTGCGGTGGTTCGACGACCTCGCCGCGATTGTGACGTTCCGTCAGGCCGATCCGCTGTTCCTGGTGGACCTGTCCAAGCCGACGCAGCCACAGGTGCGCGGCAAGCTGACCGTGCCCGGCTACTCGTCCTACCTGCACCCCATCGGTGACCGGCGCCTGCTCGGCATCGGGCAGAACGCGGACCGCCTGGGCCGGGCCGAGGGTCTGCAGGTGTCCACGTTCGACATCCTCGACGTGGCCGACCCGCGGCGCACCGACACCCTTGACCTCGGCAAGTTCGCCACCTCGCCGGTGGAGAACGACGCCCGTGGCTTTGTGTATCTGCCGGACGCAGGGCTGGCCGTGATGCCGGTGCAGACCCCGATCGGCTACTGCAAGCAGGACGGCTCCTGCGCCGGCCAGGGCGTGCAGGGCAAGCTGCCCTACGGCCCCGGCCTGGTCTCGCTGCACGTGGCCAAGGACGGCACGATTCGCGAGATCGCGGCCTGGGACTCGCATCGCTCCGGCAACATCGAGGCGCTCAAGGTGATGCCGCTGCCCGGCGGGCGACTGGTGGTCATCGACGGTCGCGGCGTCTCGATCCTCAACCAGGACACGCTGATCGAGAACGGCTACACGCGCTTCTGACCCACCTTGGTGCGGTCGGTCGGACGCTCATGCCCACCACCCTGCGACCACGTCGGGCCGACCAGACACACCCATCTTCGGGTCGTGTAGGCACGTATCAACGCGTCTCGATACGTTGCAACACGGCCCGAAGATGCGGATACGGGCGTCAGCCCTCCGAAACGCCGAGGCGGTCGAGGATGAGCGACTTCACGGTGGCGGCGTCGGCCTGGCCGCGGGTGGTTTTCATGACCGCACCGACCAACGCACCGACCGCGGCGACCTTGCCGCCGCGGATCTTTTCCGCCACGTCCGCGTTGGCCGCGATGGCCTCGTCCACGGCGGCGGCCAGGGCGCCGGTGTCGGACACCACGGCGAGACCGCGGGCGGCGACGACCTCCTCGGGGGTGCCCTCACCGGCCAGCACGCCCTCGATCACCTGACGGGCCAGCTTGTCGTTCAGCGAGCCGGCGTCGACCAGCTTGATCACCGCGTGCACGTCGGCCGGGGTGATGGGCAGTTCGGTGACCTCGACGCCCGCGGCGTTGGCGGCGCGGGCGACCTCACCGAGCCACCACTTGCGGGCAGCATCGGGCGAGGCGCCCAACGCCACGGTGGCCTCCACCGGCTCCACCGCGCCGGCGTTGAGCAGCGACTGCAGGTCCAGGTCGGACAGGTTCCACTCGTTCTGCAGCCGACGCCGGCGGGCGGCGGGCAGCTCGGGCAGCCCGGCGCGCAGCTCTTCCACCCAGTCCGCGGGCGGCGCCACGGGGACCAGGTCGGGCTCCGGGAAGTACCGATAGTCCTCGGCGGTTTCCTTGCTGCGCCCGGAAATCGTGGTGCCGGAGTCCTCCTGAAAGTGCCTGGTCTCCTGCACCACCCGGCCGCCGGCGTTCAGCACCCCGGCCTGGCGCGAGATCTCGTGGCGCACCGCGCGTTCCACCGAACGCAGCGAGTTCACGTTTTTGGTCTCCGAGCGGGTCCCCCACGGTGCACCGGCCGGGGCGATGGAGACGTTGGCGTCGCAGCGCAGCGACCCCTCCTCCATGCGCACGTCGGAGATACCCAGCGTGCGGCAGATGTCGCGCAGTTCGGTGACGTAAGCCTTGGCCACGACGGGGGCCATCGCGCCGGTGCCGGGCACCGGCTTGGTGACCACCTCGACCAGCGGGATGCCCGCGCGGTTGTAGTCCACCAGGGAATGTGACGCCCCGTGAATACGGCCGGTGGCGCCACCCACGTGCACCGACTTACCGGTGTCCTCCTCCAGATGCACCCGCTCGATGCCGATGCGGTAGTTGCGTCCCTCGACCTCCACGTCGAGGTAGCCGTCGATGCAGATCGGCTCGTCGTACTGGGAGATCTGAAAGTCCTTGGGCATGTCCGGGTAGAAGTAGTTCTTCCGCGCGAACCGGCACCAGGACGCGATCGAGCAGTTCAACGCCAGGCCCAGCCGGATGATCGACTCGATGGCCTTGCGGTTGGCCACCGGCAGTGAGCCGGGCAGGCCCAGGCAGGTCGGACACACCTGGGTGTTGGGCGGCGCGCCGAACGCGGTCGGGCAGCCGCAGAACATCTTCGAGGCGGTGCCCAGTTCGACATGCACCTCCAGGCCGATCACCGGGGAGTAGGCGGCGATCGCGTCGTCGTACGTCACCGTCATAGCTCTGGCATCTCCTCGCTCAACGGGTGTCCGGCCAGCGCCGCTTCGACGGCCGCCCCCACCCGGTAGCACCGGTCGTCGGCCAGGGCGGGCGCCATGATCTGCAGGCCCACCGGCAGGCCGTCCTCGGGCGCCAGTCCGATCGGCACCGACATCGCGGCGTTGCCCGCCAGGCTGGACGGGATCGTGCACAGGTCCCCGCGGTACATCGCCAACGGGTCGTCGACCTTCTCCCCGATTCGCCAGGCCGTGGTCGGCGCGGTGGGCGAGACCAGCACGTCGACGGTGGAAAAGGCGGCGGCGAAGTCGCGGATGATCAGTGTGCGGATCTTCTGCGCGCTGCCGTAGTAGGCGTTGTAATACCCGGCGGACAACGCGTAGGTGCCGAGGATGATGCGTCGTTTCACCTCGGGGCCGAAGCCGGCGGCGCGGGTGCGGGACATGACCTCCTCGACGCCCGCCACTCCGTCGTCACCCACCCGCAGCCCGTAGCGCATGGCGTCGAACCGGGCCAGGTTCGAGGAACACTCGCTGGGCGCGATCAGGTAGTACGCGGGCAGCGCGTAGGAGAAGTTCGGGCAGGAAACCTCGACCACCTCGGCGCCCAACTCGGTGAGCAGCGCGACGGCGTCGCCGAACCGTTGCTGCACGCCCGCTTGGTAACCGTCACCGCCGAGCTCGCGCACCACGCCGATCCGCAGGCCCGCCACATCTGCCTGCCGGGCCGCCTCGACCACGGCCGGGACCGGCGCGTTGATCGAGGTGGAGTCCATCGGGTCGTGCCCGGCGATGGCCTCGTGCAGCAGCGCGGCGTCCAGCACGGTGCGGGCGAACGGCCCGGCCTGGTCCAGGCTGGAGGAGAACGCCACCAGCCCGTACCGACTGACCCCGCCGTAGGTCGGTTTGACCCCGACGATGCCGGTGACCGCCGCGGGTTGCCGGATGGAGCCACCGGTGTCGGTGCCGATGGACAGCGGGGCCTGGTAGGCGGCCACCGCGGCCGCCGAACCGCCGGAGGATCCGCCGGGAATGCGGTCGAGGTCCCAGGGGTTGCGGGTGGGCCCGTAGGCGGAGTTCTCGGTGGAGGAGCCCATCGCGAACTCGTCCATGTTGGTCTTGCCGAGAATCACCACGTCGGCCGCGCGCAGCCGGCGCACCACCGTCGAGTCGTACGGCGGGCGCCAACCCTCGAGGATCTTCGACCCGCAGGTGGTGGGAATGCCGGTCTGGGTGAGCACGTCCTTCAGTGCCAGCGGCACGCCGGCCAGCGGGCCGAGCTTCTCCCCCGCGCTGCGCTTGGCGTCCACCGCCGCGGCGGCCGCCAGCGCCCCCTCGGTGTCCACGTGCAGGAACGCGTGTACCCGCTCGTCGATCTTGGCGATGCGGTCCAGGTGAGCCCGGGTCACCTCGACGGCGCTGGCCTTGCCGGTGGCAATCGCGGCCGCGATGGTTACCGCGTCCAACGTGACCAGATTGCCATTCACGGCGCCTCGCCCAGGATCCGCGGCACCCGGAAGCGGTCGTCCTCGGCCGCCGGTGCACCGGACAACGCCTCGGCCGGAGTAAGACAGGGCGTCAGATCGTCGTCCCGGAACACGTTGGTCATCGCGATCGCGTGCGAGGTGGGCGGGACGTCGTCGCCCGCCACCCTGGCCACCTGCGCCACTGCGGCAAGGATGTCGTCGAGCTGGCCGGGCAGCCGGTCCAGCTCCTCGTCGGTCAGGTCCAGGCGGGCCAGGCGCGCGAGGTGGGACACCTCGTCGCGGGTGATGGGCATGGGTCTCCTCGTGCGGTGGCGGACCCGCGCCATCGTAGTGTTCGCGCCTGTTCGGCCTCGCTGCGCGCCGGATGAGAGAGCATGATGGGCGCGTGCACCTGCTGCGGGTGGTGATCCCGGACCGGCCCGGCTCGCTGGGCGCATTGGCCACCGCACTCGGTGCCGCTCAGGCGGACATCGTCGGCCTGGACGTCGTCGAGCATCGCGGCGACGGGACCGTGGTCGACGACATTCTGGTTGACCTGCCGCACGGCCGGCTGCCGGACGGCTTGGTCAGCGCCTGCCATTCGCTGGAGGGCGCGCAGGTCGTGTTTCTGCGCTATTTCCCGCACCACGGTGGCATACAGCGTGACCTGCAAGCCGTGGAGGCGATGACCGAGGACCCGACCAGGGCCGACGCTGTGCTGGTCTCGATCGCACCCGACGTGTTCCGCGCGGACTGGGCGCTGGTCATGGAGGCCGAGGAGAGCGGGACGTTGCGATTGCTGCACCGCAGCACCGCCGCCCCCGAGGACCTCGACGACATCAGCGCCCCGTGGATGCCGATCGTCCGGGCCCGGCGGCTGCCCGACCCCGAGGCATGGGCGCCGCCGTGGATCCAGACCGCGACCGCGGCAGTCACCATCGGCGGGCCCAACTGCGTGTTGGTGGTGGGCCGGCGCGGCGGCCCGGACTTCCTGGACTCCGAGCTGGTCCGGTTGGGGCACCTGGTGAACCTGTCCCGGGCCATCAGTTCGGGTCGCGACTACGTCCCTTAGCCGGCGGGAACCTGCGCCACCGCGCGGGCCGCGTCCGGGCCCTCGGTGAGCAGCACCGTGAACGCCGCCTCGTCGAGCACCGGCACCTTGAGCTGCACGGCCTTGTCGTACTTGGAGCCGGGTGAGTCCCCGACCACTACGAAGCCGGTCTTCTTCGACACCGACCCGCTGACCTTGCCGCCGAGGTTCTGCACCGCCTCGGTCGCCTGGTCGCGGGAGTAGTCGACCAGCGAGCCGGTCACCACCACGGTGACGCCCTCCAGTGGGCGCGGCCCACCGGCGGCTGCCTCGTCGGCCATCCGCACCCCGGCTGCGGTCCACTTGGCGACCACGTCACGGTGCCAGTCCTCGGCAAACCAGGCCCGAATGGTCTCCGCGATGGTCGGGCCGACGTCGTCCGCGGCGGCGAGTTCCTCCTCGCTCGCAGCGGCGATCGCCTGCACCGAGCGGAACTGACGAGCCAACGCCTGAGCGGCGGTGGGACCAACGTGTCGGATGGACAGCGCGACCAGCACCCGCCACAGCGGCCGGCTCTTCGCCTCGTCCAACTTGGTGAGCAACTTGGCGCCATTGGCGGATAGACCACCGTCCTTCTTGGTGAAGAACGGCACCGTGATCAGGCTGTCCGCGTCCAGGCCGAAGATGTCGCCCTCGTCGGTGATCAGCCCGGACTCCAGCAGCGCCGTGCCCGCCTTCCAGCCGAGCACCTCGATGTCCAACGCGCCGCGGCCGGCCACGTGGAAGATCCGCTCCCGCAGCTGGGACGGACAGGATCGGGTGTTCGGACAGCGCAGGTCGACGTCGGCTTCCTTCTCCGGACGCAGTTCGGTGCCGCAGGACGGGCAGTGCGTGGGCATCACGAATTCGCGCTCGGAGCCGTCGCGTAGTTCCACGACGGGGCCGACGATCTCCGGGATCACGTCCCCGGCCTTGCGCAGCACCACGGTGTCGCCGATCAACACGCCCTTGCGCTTGACCTCCGAGGCGTTGTGCAGCGTGGCCATCTCCACGGTGGACCCGGAGACCTTCACCGGGGTCATCACGCCGTACGGCGTGACCCGGCCGGTGCGCCCGACGTTAACCATGATGTCCAGCAGCTTGGTGTTGACCTCCTCCGGCGGGTACTTGAACGCAATCGCCCAGCGCGGGGCGCGAGAGGTGGAACCCAGTCGCCGCTGCAGGTCGCGCTGGTCGACCTTGACCACCACGCCGTCGATCTCGTGCTCGACGCCGTGCCGGTGTTCGCCGTAATAGTCGATATAGGACTGAACCTCCGTCAGATCCTTGACGACCCTGACGGTGGAGGCGGTCGGCAGCCCCCAGCCGGCCAGCAGGTCGTAGATCTCCGATTGGCGGGTGGCGGTGACCCCGGTGGTGGCGCCGATGCCGTGCAGCACCAGGCGCAGCGGGCGGGACGCGGTGACCCGCGGGTCCTTCTGCCGCAGCGATCCGGCCGCCGCGTTACGCGGGTTGGCGAACGGTGCCTTGCCCGCCTCCACCAAGGAGGCGTTGAGTTCGGTGAATCGCGCGACGGGGAAGTAGACCTCGCCGCGCACCTCGAGCAGGTCGGGGATCGGGGCACCGTCGGCGGACAGTCGGTCCGGCACGTTCTTCAGGGAGCGCACGTTGGGGGTCACGTCCTCGCCGGTGCGGCCATCACCGCGGGTGGCCGCGCGCACCAGCCGGCCCTTCTGGTAGACCAGGTCGACGGCCAGCCCGTCCACCTTGAGTTCGCAGAGGAACTCCGCGCCGGCCCCACCCTCACGCTCCAACCGAGCGGCCCAGGCGGCCAGTTCCTCGGTCGAGAAGGCGTTGTCCAAACTCATCATCCGCTCGAGGTGCTCAACGGCGGCGAAGTCGGTGCTGATCGCGCCCGCCACCTTTTGTGACGGTGAGTCAGGTGTGCGCAGCGCCGGGAATTCCTCCTCCAGCGCCATCAGTTCGCGCATCAGCGCGTCGTAGTCGGCGTCGGCGAGCGTGGGGTGATCGAGCACGTAATACCGGTACGCCGCGTCGTTGATCTGCTCAGACAGATCGGCGTGCCGCGCCCGCGCCTCGGCAGGCAGTTCGTCGGCTGCCATCACTCAGGTCCGCCGGGTCTCGACGAACCGACGCCGAGCCTCGCTGATCGGCTGCAACCAACCTTGGCATCGCTCGCGTCGTTCAATCTCTGCCTCATGGGAACCTCGATGCGAGCGCTCGAGCCCGGCATCGACCCGGAGCGCCCCGGCGACCTGGTTCCCAGCCATCTACGCCTCCGCCCACTCGGCGAGCAGGTCGGCGGACTCGGCGCAGCGCTTGGACGCGGCCCGGGCGTACGGCGGAGAGGCGCCGGCCAGGCCGCAGGTGGTCACCGGCAGCACCCGGGCCAGGCCGGCGGCAGGCAGGCCGAGACGATCCCAGATGCGGCGCACCGGTTCCAGGCCGACCGAGACCGGCGGCAGTGCGGCGTCCCGCGATGGGACGATCCCGGCGAGCAGCACCCCGTCGTCCTCCAGGTACTCCCCCATCGGCTCGTCGGCGGGCGGGTAGGTGAGGTCCAGCCCGATGCCCGCGAAGCCGGCGCGATGCAGCAGCCCGATCGGCACGTCGGCCGCGCAGCAGTGCGCGACCACCGGGACGCCGTCGCCGGCCAGCGTGTCGACCACCGACTTCAGCGCCTGCTCGACGACGACCGGCTCCACCGCGGCGAGGTTGCCGAACCCGCTGGCCGTCGGCACCCCGCCGCGCAGCACGGCGAGCAGCAATGGCTCGTCGAGCTGGACCACGATGTCGACGCCGGGCAGCCGCTTGCGCACGTCCGCGACGTGCCCGCGCAGCCCGTCGGCCAGCGAGGCGGCGATGTCCCGGCAGGCGCCGGGGTCGGCCAGCGCCTTGTCGCCGTACCGCAGCTCGACCGTGCCGGCCAGCGTCCACGGCCCGGCCACCTGGACCTTGACGGCACCCGCCAACCCCTGGCCGCGTTCCTCGAAGGCGTCGAGGTCCTCGTTGAGATAGCCGATGGCGCGCCGGGTGTCCTTGCCGGGGTGTTCGGCGAACCGCCATCCGCTGGGCGCGAGCGTCCCGTACAGCTCCACCAGCACCGCGAACGCCCGGCCGATCATGTCCGCGCCCGGCCCGCGAGCGGGCAGCTCGGGCAGGTACGGCAGGCCGGGCAGCGTCTGCAGGGTCAGCGCCGCCGCCTCCAGCGCCGCGATGTCGGGCAACGATCCGACCCCGGACGCGGAGGCCGGGGGCAGCGTCAAACGCACGGCGGGCGGCATGCGGTGAAGGTTAGTCGGGGCCGCTGACAGGTCTCGCCCCGGAAACTGTCGGTGCGGCAACGCAGCCTCGATACGACGACCTCACCGAGCCGAATCTGCCCGTCGCGCCGTTGCTCGCCGCGGAGGTCCTGTCGCCGCCCACCAACCACCACCTGACGTCCGACGAAGCGAGCGCTAGAGGCCACGATTCGTCGGACGTTGCGGAGGTGGTCAGGCGGTCGCGGTGATGGTGGCGGAGCCGAGGACGCGGGTGTCGGCATAGAAGACAGCGGCCTGGCCGGGGGCAACGCCGCGGACGGGCTCAGTGAAGGCCACTTCGACGCCATTGGGGTGGACGGCGACGGTCGCCGGGGTGGTCTCGCCGTGGGCACGGATCTGCACGGCGCAGTCGAAGGTGGCGGCGGCGGGGGCGGGGCCGCACCAGCGGGGACGGTCGGCGGTCAGCGCGTCGACCTCCAGGCGCTCGGCCGGGCCGACCAACACAGTGCCGGACACCGGGCTGATGTCCAGCACGTAGCGCGCGCGGCCGTCGGCGGCGGGCGTGCCGATGCGCAGGCCTTTGCGCTGCCCGACGGTGAACCCGTACGTGCCGGTGTGCGTGCCGAGCACGGTGCCGGCGACATCCACGATCTCGCCGGGGCGCTCCCCCAGCCGCTGCCGCAGGAACCCGGCGGTGTCCCCGTCGGCGATGAAACAGATGTCGTGGCTGTCCGGCTTGGCCGCCACCGCCAGCTCACGCTCGGATGCCTCCGAGCGGACCGCCGTCTTGGTGGAGTCGCCCAGGGGGAACAGCGCATGCGCCAACTGCTCGGGCTCCAGCACGCCGAGCACATAGGACTGGTCCTTGTCCGGGTCCACCGCCCGGTGCAGCTCCCGGCCGGCGGGACCATCGACCAGCCGCGCGTAGTGCCCGGTGCACACCGCATCCCAGCCCAGCGCCAGCGCTCGATCCAGCACCGCGGCGAACTTGATGCTCTCGTTGCAGCGCAGGCACGGGTTCGGGGTGCGCCCCGCGGCGTACTCCGCGACGAAGTCGTCCACCACGGCGGCCCGGAACTGCTCGGCCAGATCCCAGACGTAGAAGGGCATTCCCAGCACATCGGCGGCCCGTCGGGCATCGCGCGCATCCTCCAGCGTGCAACAACCCCGCGCCCCGGAGCGGTACGACGCCGGATTCTGACTCAGCGCCAGATGCACCCCGGTGACGTCATGCCCGGCGGCCACCGCGCGGGCCGCGGCCACGGCCGAATCCACACCGCCGGACATCGCGGCGAGCACCCGCACGGCTACCGCCGACCGAGGGCGCCGGCCCGCCGGGCGCGTTCCACCACCGGCGGCAGTGCCTCCAGCAACGCCTCGACGTCGGCTTCGATGGAGGTGTGGCCCAGCGAGAAGCGCAGTGAGGAGCGTGCGGTGTCCTCATCGGCGCCCATGGCCAGCAGTACGTGGCTGGGCCGGGCCACCCCGGCCGAGCAGGCCGAGCCGGTGGAGCACTCGATGCCGCGAGCATCGAGCAGCATCAACAGCGAGTCGCCCTCGCAGCCGGGGAAGGAGAAGTGCGCGTTGCCGGGCAGCCGATGCACCGGGTCGCCATTGGCCACCGCGTCGGGCACCACTCGCTGTACGCCCGCCAGCAACGCGTCCCGCAATCCGGAGACATGCGCGGCGTGCGTATCGAGATCCCGCACGACGTTGCTGACCGCGGCGGCGAACCCGACGATTGCCGGGGTGTCCAGGGTTCCGGAGTGGATGTCGCGCTCCTGCCCGCCGCCGTGCAGCAGCGGTACCGGCAGGGTGCCGCGGGCCAGCACCAGCGCACCCACGCCGAGCGGGCCACCGATCTTGTGCCCGGTCACGGTCAGTGCATCTACGCCGGTCGCGGCGAAGTCCACCGGCACGCCGCCGATGGCCTGGACGGCGTCGGAGTGGAACGGCACGTCATGCGCGTGCGCCACCGCGGCGAGTTCGGCCACCGGCTGCACGGTGCCCACCTCGTTGTTCGCCCACATCACCGAGACCAGGGCCACCGAGGCCGGGTCCCGCTCGATCGCGGCGGCCAGGGTCTCCGGGGCGAGCCGGCCGAGGGAATCGACAGGCAGCACCTCCAATTGCGCACCCTGGGTGTCGGCCAGCCACTGCGCCGGGTCGAGCACCGCGTGGTGCTCCACCGCACTGATCAGGACCCGCCGGCGCCGCGGGTCCGCGCCGTGCCGGGCCCAGTACAGGCCCTTGACGGCCAGGTTGTCGGCCTCGGTTCCGCCGGAGGCGAACACCACGTCGCCGGGTCGGCAGCCCAGGGCGGCGGCGATGCTCTCCCGGGACTCCTCGACCGCCCGACGGGCGGCGCGCCCGGAACCGTGCAGCGACGACGGATTGCCCACCCGCCCGAGCTCGGCCGTCATCGCGGCCAGCGCCTCGGGCAACATCGGCGTGGTCGCCGCATGGTCGAGATAGGTCATCGCGGGGTCAGACTAGCCCGCCGCCGCGCGGTGGGCCCGTTTCAGAACGGGCGGACGCCGGGTGAGAGCAGGGCCCCGGTGCCGCCGCGGCGGCGGTGCGTCGCCCGGTCGACGACCTCCAGGCCAACAACGTTCCAGGTGGGCAGCCCCGCGGTACGCCGGTGCTCCCCCCACAGCCGCAGCGCCATGGCCAGCGCGTCGTGCACGTCGTCGGCCTCTTCCCAGTACCGCACCTCGGCGTGGTCGGCGGCGTACCGGCCGGACATCAGGAAGGGGTGATCCAGGGACAGCCGTTCCAACCCTTCGCGCACCGCGGACAGTTCGGTCGGGGTACCCGCCACGGTAACCGTGACGTGCCAGAGGCGGCCGTCGTCCGGCGAGTCCACCTTTGACCACCTGCCCTTCTATCCCAACAGAACAAGATCGTCGCGGTGCACGATTTCCCGCTCGTAAGCGGGGCCCAACTCGGCGGCGAGTTCCCGGGTGGAGCGGCCGAGCAGATCCGGGAGTTCCGTTGCGTCAAAGTTGACCAGGCCACGGGCCACCGCGTGACCGCTTTCGTCCAACAAATCCACGGGATCACCCGCAACGAAGGAACCGCTCACAGCGGTCACCCCGGCGGGCAACAGCGATTTGCGGCCGCGCACCACCGCCCGCACCGCCCCGGCATCCAGGCACAACGCGCCGCGCGGAGTGGCCGCGTGCGCCAGCCAGAGCAGCCGGGTGGGTACCCGATGCCCGGTGGGCCGGAAATGCGTGCCGATCGGCTCCCCGGCCAGCGCGGCGGCGGCCTGCGGGGCCGCGGCGAGCACTACCGGCACTCCGGCGGTGGTGGCGATGGCGGCGGCCTCCACCTTGGTGCCCATACCCCCGGTGCCGACCCCGGCCCGGCCGGTGCGGCCCAACCGCACCCCGAGCAGGTCGTCGGGGCCGTTCACCTCGGCGATGGGCCGGGCCGTGCCCGCCGACGGGTCACCGTCGTAGAGGCCGTCCACGTCGGAGAGCAGCAACAGCAGATCGGCGTGCACCAGATGCGCCACCAGGGCGGCCAGGCGGTCGTTGTCGCCGAAGCGGATCTCGTCGGTGGCCACCGTGTCGTTCTCGTTGACCACAGGCAGCGTGCCCATCTCCAACAATCGGTACAGCGTTCGCTGCGCGTTGCGGTAATGCGCCCGGCGGATCACGTCGTCCAGCGTCAACAATACCTGACCGACCGTCACACCGTGGCGGGCAAAGGCATTTCCGTACCGGGCGATGAGCAGACCCTGCCCGACGCTGGCCGCGGCCTGCTGGGTGGCCAGGTCTCGCGGGCGGCGTCCCAAACCCAGCGGGGCGAGCCCCGCAGCGATCGCGCCGGAGGACACCAACACAATCTCCCGGCCGTCCGCGCGAGCTTTGGCCAACGTGTCGACCAGCGCATCCACCCGCTGCCCGTCGATGCCGCCGGCCGCGGTGGTCAGCGAGGACGATCCCACCTTGACCACCACTCGCCGCGCGTTGACGACGTCCTCGCGCACCCCGCTCACCGTCCACCACCCGCCGGGGGGGGGGG
>DASXPS010000103.1 GCA_036493475.1 Sporichthyaceae bacterium
CGGATGGTGGGCGGGGCGGTGTGCCGTATGCCGGTATCAGTAGCCCTTTTCACCCGGTGTGGGTTGTGTCGGATGCGTTTGACGGCGCGGGGGTAGGTGCGTTCGCGGCGGGGCCGGTTGAGCGCGCTGGGCGCGGTCAGCTGCGCGGCGGCGCGGGCGGCGGGGGCTTTCATCTGCTCAGGGGGAAAAACGCGCGGTACCGGTGGCGGTACGGCGCGCGATGCGCACGGCCTTGACGAAGCTGACCCGGTCCGGGTCGATGTCCGCGCCGGTAGCCGCCCGGCAGATCAGCGCGTTGATCGCGTAGTGGACCAGGAGGTAGGCCCACACCTCCTGGTAGACCAGGTCCGGTAGCCGTGAGCGCAGGACGCGTCCGGAGCCGCGCAGGTCGGTCTCGATCTGGTCGTGCGCGGTTTCCTGCTCCCACCGCTGGTGGTAGCAGGACGCGAGGACCTCGGCCGGCGCGCTCGCCGGGTCGAGCAGGTTCGTGATCAGGCAGACCAACTCGGTGCCCTCGGCTCCGGCGCGGTCGGGCACATCGTATTCGACCACCCGTACCCGGCGGGCCTGGTGCGGATCGAGCACCTGCCCGGCTTCGGCGGCCCGCACGATCGCCTCCCGCCGGGCGCCGCGGATCTCGCGGTCGAGGACCACGGACAGGTACGTGCCGTCCTCGAGCACCCGCAGGCACGGCAGGCGCACGTCGGCCTTGACCCGCCACAGCAGCCCGGCCCCGGTGCCGGCCGCGTCCGACCAGGCCGGGAAACTGTAGAACCCGCGGTCGGCGGTCAGCAGCCAGGTCCGGTCCAGGCGCGAGAGGAGCGGCGCGGCCAGGGTCTGCTCCCCGGTGGTGTACGGGCCGATGTTCGCCTCGACGAAGCAGTGGCTGGCGCACTCGGTGATCCCGACCACCCGTACCTTCGGGAACGCGGACGGGTTGCCCCCGGAGGTGGAGTACCCGAACTGCGCGGCGTTGCCCGGGGTGTCGGGCACGTCCATCCCGAACCCGTCGATCGCCATCACCCGCAACCCGCACGCGAACGCGCCCCGGGTCTCCTCCTCCACCGCGACCGGTACGGCACAATACCCGAACACCCGGCACAGTACGTCAGGGCCCAACCGTTTACGCGCCTGTGTGATCCCGGAGGAGGTCGGCACGCCCCATGCAGCGTCCCACACCCCGAACGCGTCCAGCGACCCGGTGACCCTGGTGGCCACCTCCTCCGCGCTGTCCTGCGCGAACAGCGCCATCGCCATCGTCAGATACGCCGTCACATGAGGCGGCAGCTTCCCATCCGACCGCAAAGCCCTGATCTTCTCGTCATTCAAGGCCTGATCCACCTTGAACCGGGGCACCGCCTCGACCAGCACCCCGAGAGAAACCTGATCCATCACCACACGGCCACGATCCACACCAGAGCCCACCGACACGAACCAAGACTACGACACCACCCCGAACACCCAGGCCAACCCGTGATCACCATAGGCTACGTGGCATTGAACCCTGAGGTCGCTGGGAGCTCCATCTCCGGCCCGGTGGACACGGGATCACCGAGGTCTCCGCGCTCACCACCGCCCACGGCCAGGCGCAGGAGCTACCGCTGACCGCCCAAAACCTTTGGCTGCCAGAAGGCTGACGCCGCCACCGCGCGGAAACGAGCAGTTGTCTGGTCGCGGGCTTCGGCCGCCCATCCG
>DASXPS010000104.1 GCA_036493475.1 Sporichthyaceae bacterium
GGCCCGCAGTAGCCCCCGAACCCGAGGGCCGGAGGCCGGCCGGGCTGACGTCGCCTAAAGCGACCGACCCACGACGGCGCTCAGCCACGCACGGCGGGAAGGGAAGCAGCGACGAAGCACGCACGGCCGCAGGCCCGCCCGAACAACGGCGGGAGGCCCGACTCACGCGGGCGGCAGGCGATGCGAGCGGAGGAGCGTAAAGCGACCGACCCACCACCAAGTTCAACCAGGCACGGACAGGAGGGAAGCAGCGACGTAGCTCGCGTCGCCTGCGGCCCGCCCCCCACCCCGGGCACCAAACACCGTTGCGTCCGGCCAACCCGCGGTTATAGCGCGCGCTCGGCCGGACGTTACGGAGATGGTGGGGGCCGGAAAGGAGGGTGACTAGCCTTCCCGCAGGAGAACCCCTTGGCGGACGGTTTGGAGCGCATGGCGGCGCAGGCATCTTCGGTGGACCCCGTCATGCGGCGCTCGATTTGGATCGCGGCGTTCGGGACGGTGGTGGAGTGGTACGACTTCAGCCTCTACCTCTACCTCACGCCGGTCATGGGCCGAGTCTTCTTCCACAGCGAACACTCGACGATCCGCGCCTACCTGGTGTTCGCCATCGCCTACCTGATGCGTCCGGTGGGGGCCATGTTCTTCGGCCACTTCGGCGATCGGATGGGCCGGCGCATCAGCCTGGTCATCTCCGCCGGGGTGATGGCGGTGGCCATGGCGATCACCGCGCTGTTGCCGTCGTATGACCGGATCGGACCGTACGCGGGTGTGCTGCTGTTGCTCCTGCGTGCACTCATGGGGTTCTCGGTCGGCGGTGAGTACACCGGCATCCTCGTCTACCTGCTGGAGGTCACCGGGCCACGGCGACGGGGGTATGTGGCCAGCTGGGCGCCGGCCACGAGCCAGATCGGGGCGCTGCTGGCGGTGGGCCTGGCCACCCTGTTCACCGCCCAGCTGTCCGACGATGCGCTCGACGCGTGGGGTTGGCGGGTGCTCTACGGCGTCGGGGCGCTGCTGGCGACCGGCATGCTGCTCGCCCGCCGCTCGCTGCACGAGACGCCAACCTTCGACCGGCTCCGGGCGCAAGGGCGCATCTCGCGCGCTCCGCTGCGCGACGTGCTGCGCGAACAACCTCGCGGGGTGCTGGCCGCGTTCATCATGAGCGCGCTGGGCTCGGTCTCCTATTACGTCGCGATCGGCTACGTACCCACCTTCCTTTCCGATGTCGTCGGGAGGTCCCCGGTCAGCTCTTTGGCCCTGTCCACCATCGCCGGCGCGATCGTCTTCGCGGTCACCCCGGTCATCGGATGGCTCTCCGACGTCACCGGCCGCAAACCGGTGATGATCGGCACCGCGCTGGCCATCGCCCTCCCCGCCCTGCCCCTCTTCGCCGTGCTGAACGCGGGGACCTCCGGACCCACGCTCGCCGCCATGGTGGCGCTCGCGGTGCCGGCGGCGGCGGCCAGCGCCGTCTTCGCTTCCGCCATCCCGGAACAGCTCGCCGCCGTCGGGCGGTTCAGCGGACTTGCCCTCGGCTACAACGCGGCCACGGCGCTGTTCGGCGGCCTCAGCCCGCTGATCGCCTCGGTCCTGGTCTCGGTCACGGGGTGGCGCCTCGCGCCCGCAGTTTTCCTGCTCGGCACCGGACTACTCGTCCTGCCCTTCCTGGTCCGGCTACCGGAGACCGCTCACCAGCCGCTACCCGACGAGCCCCGCAGGTGATGGAGGTGAGCGCTACTTCTGCTGCAGGCCCCCGAGAAAGTCAGCAGCCTGACGCATGGTCACATCGCCGGGCTGCACCACGGGTTGCAACTGGTCGGCTCCCTTCCGCGTCCCGTCCGCCATGGCCTGCAGGAAGGCATTGGCCTGCGGGTTGAACTGGGCCAACGGCGCCGTGCCCTGACGGCCGGCGTCGATGAACTTCGCCGACCCCGGCGCCATCGCCTGGAACGTCTGCGGGCCCGCGCCCTCCGCCAACAACACCTGGGAGGTCACCGGGTTGGCCTGCGGCGGGAACTGCGACACGCCCAGGTTCAACAACCCGGTGCCGATGCCATAGATCTCCGGCAGCACCAGCGTGGACCCGGTCGCGCAGTAGTCGAAGAAGTTCGACAGCCCGGTTACCCGGGGCGGCGGTGCATCATCGGCGTGTGCCGCGGGCGCGAACCCCAGCAGCGAACCACCCGCCACCACCACAGCCAGCAAAACCTTCATCGTCGTCCTCTCGCTCATGCGGCGTCCTTGCCCAGGTACGCGGCCTGCACCTCGGCGCTGGTGCGCACGTCCTGCGCGGTGCCGGCCATCAGCGGCTTGCCGAAGTCCAGCACGAAAATCCAGTCACAGATGTCCAGCACCAAACTCATGTCGTGCTCGACCATGAGGATCCCGATGCCGCGCAGCGCCACCAGGTCCCGCAGCAGCTCACCGAACGCCTTGGACTCCGCCGGGTCCAGACCCGACGACGGCTCGTCGAGCAGCAGGATCCGCGGCCGCCGGGCCATCGCCCGGGCGAGCTCCACCAGCCGGCCCTGACCGGTGGACAGCGACCCCACCACCCGATCGGCCATCGGCGCCAACCCGGTGTCGTGCAGGATCTCGTCAGCCGCCCGGCGGATCTCCCGTCGCCGCGCCCGACCCGCGGATCGCAACCCCAGTTGGGAAACCGGGTCCCAGCTCAACCAGCGGGCCTCAACGCCGAACTCCACGTTCTCCCGCACGGTCATCGTGGTGAACAGCTCCAGGCGCTGGAACGTGCGGCCCAGGCCCATCCGCGCACGACGTGACGGCCCGTGCCGCGCGAGGTCCTCGCCGTCGAGGGAAACCTTGCCCGCTGCCGCCGCCTGCAGCCCGCTGCACACGTTGAACAACGTGGTCTTGCCCGCGCCGTTCGGACCGATGAGGCCGGTAATCCGGCCGGGCGGGGCGTGCACGCTCACCCCGTCCAACGCGGTCAGTCCACCGAAGCGGACAACGACGTCCTCGGCCCGCAGGCCTTCCGCCTGGCTCATGCCACTCCCTCCCCCAGATACCGGGAGAACACCGCGCCGCCCTCGCACTGCGCGGGCTCGCCGACAAACACCACCCGGCCCTTGTGCAGGATGTAGACGTAGTCCGCGATGGCCAACGCCCGGTGCACGTACTGCTCGACGATGAGCAGCGAGCGGCCCTCCGCCTTCAACATGGCCACCGCGTTGAACAACTCGTCGATGACCACCGGCGCCAACCCGACCGACAGCTCGTCGATCATCAGCAGCGCAGGCTGCGTCACCAACGCCCGGGCCACGGCCAGCATCTGCTGCTGGCCACCGGACATGGTCCCGGCGGTCTGGGACAACCGCTCGCCCAACACCGGGAAGTACTTCGTCGCGGTACGCACCGCCTCGGCCTTGCGTCGACCTCGCACGTGCATGGCCAGGTTCTCCGCCACCGTCAGGTTGCGGAAGATGCCGCGGCCCTCCGGGATCAGGCAGATGCCCGCCTCGACCCGGCTGTGCGGGGCGCTGTGCGCGAGCGGCCGGCCGTTCCAGAGCAGGTCACCCGCACTCGGGTGGACCAGGCCGGCGATGGTCTTCAGCGTGGTGGTCTTGCCGGCGCCGTTGGAGCCGAGCAGCGCCACCGTGGCGCCGTCCGGCACCATGATGCTGACGTCGTGCAGCACCTCGGTGCGCCCGTATCCGGCGCGCACATGGCGCAGTTCCAGGCTCATCGACGTCCCTCGTTCCTCGGGACGCCGATGAGGCACGATCGCACTGTGCTCATTGATGAGCTCGCAAGCTCGCTCATCTCGTGGCCACCAACCGCTCGGCCATGCGGGCCCGACGGGCCGCAACGCGCGGTACCCCGTCCTCGGCCCACCGTGCCACGAAAGCCTTGCGGGGTAGCTCGGTGAGCATCCCGATCACGCCATTGGGCGCCTGCGCGAACACGATGGCGGCCACGCCGAACGCGGCGGTCTGGTAGTTGATGACCGAGGCGGAGGTGAAGAACGCCGGGATCGCCACCAGCAGCAGCGTGGCCAACGTGGCCCCGCCCAGCGTCGCCGCACCGGCCGCGACCAGCACGGTCACCCACAGCATCGAGGACAGGAAGTTGAAGCTGGTGGTGGAAACGCTGCTCACCTGCGCACCGAGCAGTCCGCCGGCGATCGCCGCGAAGAACCCGCTGGTGCAGAACACCACGGTCCGCGCGGCGGTGGTGTTGATGCCGAGCGTCTCCACCGCGACGTTGCTGTCCGCGGTGGCCCGCAGCAGCCGACCCAGCCGGGTGGCCCGCACGGTCTCGATGACCACCACCGACACGATGGAGATCACCAGCACGAACCAGTAGAACCCGTTGGTGCCGGTCAGGTCGTGCCCGAACACCGACGGCCGGTTCACCCCGAGCTGGCCCGGGGGGCCGAACACCCACGAGGTGCGGAACAGCAGGTTCTGGAACAGCACACCGAAGCCGAAGGTGGCCAGCGCCAGGAACAGCCCGGACAACCGGATCGCCGGGATGGCCAGCAGGCCGGCCACCGGCACCACGATCAACCCGGACAACAACAGCGCGGGCACGAACGGCACGCCCTGGTGCTGGAGGTGCCCGAGGGTGGTGGCGCCCAGCGCCACGAAAACCGCGTGGCACAGGGAAATCTGCCGGGACAGACCGAGCAGCAGGCTGAGGCTGGCGAACACCACCAGCATGGCCAGCGCGGTCGTCGCGGTGGTGACCCGACTGTCCGTGGCGATCGACGGGATCGCCAGAGCCACCGCCCCAATGCCGATCAGCAGCGCGGTGGGGAACCGCCGCGCGCCCGGCGCCAGCCCGGCCGCCGAGGTACGCGCGCTCACGTTACGAGTCAGTTCCACGAAGCTGCCGCGCTTGCTGACCAGCAACACCCCGAACAGCACGATGAACGGCAGACTCGGCGGAAGACCACCGAGCCAGGTGTGCGAGGTCGCCCAGCGGCCGGTCCACTTGGTGGACAGCTGCCCGGCGATACCGAGCCCGATCGCACCCACGTAGGCGATCGGCAGGCTACGCAGCTTGCCCAACGCGGCCGCGCCGAACGCCTGCACCACCAGCAGGGTGAGCAGGGTGGCGTCCACCCCGAGGGTCGGCGCGAGCAGCACGCCGGCCAGCGCTGCGAACGAGGACCCGAGCATCCAGGCCATCGCCGTGGTGCGCGAGGCGTTCGCCCCGGTCAGTTCGGACAGCTGCGGATCGTCGACCACCGCGCGCATGTCCAGTCCGGTCTGGGTGCGGGTGAAGAAGAGGACCAGGCCCAGGCCCAGCCCGGCGGCGATCGAGGTGATCGCGATCTGGTCGTAGCCGACGTTGACCTGGCCGAGGTCGACCACTCCGGAGGGGAAGATGTTCGGCACCGGGCGCACGGTCGGCCCGTACTTGATGATGACCGCGCCCTGCAGTGCGATCAGCAGGCCGATGGACACCACCACGTACGCGGCGGAACCGGCGCCGACCAAACGGCGGAACAACGCCTTGTCCACCACGATGCCGATCAGTGGGCCGAGCCCGAACACGATCAGCAGCAGGGCGAGCACGGGCTTCACGTGGTGGGTGACGGTCAGCGTGTAGTACACGTAGGCCGAAACCATCGCGACCGTGCCGTGCGCGAAGTTGAACACGCCGGACGTGGTGTAGGTAACCACCAAGCCCAGCGCTGCCAACGCGTAGATGGAGCCGGAGGTGATCCCCAGCACCAGGAATGGCAGGTAATCGCTCATCAGACCGACTACTGCTCGGCGCAGATCGCGCAGCGCTCGACACCGGCCGGCAACGCGACCGGGTCGACCTCGGAAACGGCCTCACCGTGCAGCATGGCGCAGTGCGCCGCGTGCGCGAACCGACCGCCGTTGATGACCAGCAGGCGGCCGTCGGTCCGACGCACCGCGGCCACCGCGACCGGCTCTCTGGTCTCGAAGCGGCGCAGCAACGCGCGGCGGCGGAACTGCAGCCGTCGCTTGCCGATACCCGCCTGCATCGCAACCGCACCCACGGCCAGCACCACCACGAGCGTCGCCCATGCCGTCGAGGTGTACGCCGCACGTTGGGCGGACGCGTGCGCGGCGTGGTACCAGGCCAGGAACCCGCACAGCAGCGCGACGGCCAGCGCCGCGCCGGGCATCTTCATGGCGAGCACGGCGGCGTCACCGCCGGTGACCCGCTGCGCCAGACCCACCTTCACCGGCGTCGTCCGGTGCCCGTTGCTGGTGGCCGCGCTGCGCGCGGTCGTCCGCACCGACTCGACACCGTCGGCGTCGGACGGCGACCCCAACTGCTCCGGCGACAGCCGCAGGATCGCCGCCTCGATGCGGTCGAGCTTGCGCCACTCGTCGTGCATGTCCGCGGAGCTGTACAGCAACGCGCCCACGCCGAGCAGGAACACTCCACCGAGGCCACCGGAAATCAGGTACGCCAGGGCATCCGGGACGTACTTCGTGTGCGCCACACCGTGGTAACCCACGATGAGCGCGATCACCCCGGCCGCCAGGCAGGCCAGGGCGGCCGCCCGGTCCCATTGGGACTTGAGCACTGTCAGGACGTTCACGACGAACGCCCTCCCTTCACGCGTCGGGCCACCGAGGTCAGCACGAGCACACCCGTACCGATCGCGAAGGCCAAGTAGAAGAACTCAAGTTGGGGGTGCACGTCGAGGGTCTCCAGCGCGGTGCGTTCGGTGCCGGAGGCCATGGGTTGGAGATTCACCGTCGGCGGCTGTGACGAGGTGCCGGCCGGCAGCGTCGGGGTGCCCGCTACCGGCACGATCGGGGACACCGCGTCGGACGGCAGCGCCGGCAGGGACGCCGGGGGCGCCACAGCCGGTGTGGTGTCCGAGCCGGTGCCCGTCGCGGAACCCGCGGTACCCGCGGCGGTACCCGAGCCGGTCGTGCCGACCTCCGGGGTCAGCGACGACGAGGAGCCGACGATGCTGCTGGACGCGTTGCCGATCAGCGTGCGGGCCACCCCCACCGGGGAACCGTTGAACGGCAACTTGCCGCGCTGCAGGATCTGCACCCCGGCCGAGCCGCTGCCGCCGTCGTTGCCGGCCAGCGACACGCTTACCCCGGACGAGGCCAGTGCCTTGTTCAGTGCGGCCAACCCGTCCTTGTCCGACGTCCCACCGCTGTTGCCCGGCGCCGTGATGCCCTCCTTATCGAGCCCCACGGTCTGCCCCAGCACGCTCACCCCGATCACGTCGGTGAGCGAGGTGGTGGTGGGCTTGCTGTCGCCGGGGTGCAACAACGAGACGGTGTGCACGTGCACCTCGGCGATGCGCAGCACGCCGACGTCGATGCCGCGGGTGATGCTGTCCGCCGTCGAGGTCATGGTGCCGTCCGCGCCGATGGTCACCGAGGAGTTCTGCAATGAACCCGAGGTGACGATGACGCCGGCCGTCGGACCGGCGGCCTTCGCCGCCGACACCGCCGAGCGTGGCCCGGATTCCGCGTCGAGCGTGATGGTGCCGCTGGCGTCCTGCGCGGAGGCCTTCGGCGTCAGGTTGCCGTCGGTCACCACGTAGAGCGGGTAGGTGAACGGGAAAGCCTGCCCCGTACCCACGTTGGCCAACGCGGGGGCATTGACGATGGTGTCGCCCGGGTACGGGAACGACGCGAACGCGGTGCCCGCGCCGGAGGAGTTCACGTCGGCCTGGGCCACCGGCCCACCGACGTCGTAGAACTGATCCACCACCAGGAAGCCGGGGAAGTCATAGCTGGTACGGATCCCGCTGGCGTTCGCGGTGCCCACCGCGACCCCGCCGCCGGGCGGCGGAATGTCCGCTGCCTTCGCCGGGGTCACGCCGAGCACGCCCAACCCACCGAGCCCGAGCAGGCCGGCCCACACAGTTCCTCGCACGAACGCGCGCATCACGTACCCGGCTTCCAGTCGGGGGCGCACACAAAGCCGCCATGCTGGACGAACTTGCCACCCTGCACCTGAATCGGTGAGATGCAGCGGTTGGTCATGGTGCGGTCATCGCCCAGCGGGAAGGTAACGCCGGGCAACAGCCCGCCGAGCTTCTCGCCGTGCACCGACCGCAGCAGCGCGATCATGTCCGCCGCGGTGACCGTCTGCTTGTTCAACGCGAGCGGTGCGTACTTCTCCAGCAGCTTGCCGAACACGAACGCGCCGGCGCCCACGTCGCCCATCACCTTGCCCGGCTGGTAACGCGCCATCGCCTCGCGATAGTCCGCGAGCAGCGGGGAGGTGGAGTAGGCCGGGGTGCGGCTGGCCAGGATCAACCCGTTCAGGATCGGGCCCTGGTCCAGCGTGGCCTGGATACCGAGGTTGTAGGTGCCGGAGAACACCGGGGAGTAGTTCTGTTGTTTGGCGTTGCGGGCCACCCGGCCGACGCTGGCGCTGTCCAGCAGCAGCACCACCACGTCCGCACCGGCGTTGCGGGCCTGCAGCAACTGTGCGGTGTAGTCCGGCTGCACCAGCGAAACCTGCGCCTTGTAGACCATGCTCAAGCCCTTGTAGGGCAGGAAATGGCTGAAGCTGGTCATCTGCTGCGCGCAGGTGGCCGCCTCCTGGCAGTACAGGATCGCTGCCTTGCGGTGGTCGGTCTGCGCCAGGATCGTGTTGATGAATCCCCAGGCCTGGCCGATGTCCGCGCCGTTCAATGGGTTGAAGACCATCGACGAATGGTCCGACGAGATCGCCGCCCCGATGCTGCCGATCACCGGCACGCCCTTGGACTTCAGGTACGGCAGCGCGCCGTCGAGCTCACCGAAGGTGTACTCGTTGAAGATGGCGACCGCGTGCTCCTGCTCCACGCACTTCTGCGCGATGGACTGCGCGTTGGCCGCGGCGCCGCCATCGTCGGCGATGATCATCTTTACCGGGTGACCGGCCAGGCCGCCCTTGGAGTTGATCCAGGACGCCCACGCCGCGTTCGCCACCGGCGCCGGGCCGGAGACCGCGCCCAGCACGCCGGAGGCGTTGCCGAACGAGCAGAGCGTGATCGGGTCGCGCGGGCCGGTGGGCAACGGCAGGTCCGCCTTGGCCTTCGGCGCGGCGGCAGCAGCGACCGGCTGGGCCGCGGACTTCGCGGTCTTCGCCGTGCCTGCCGCGGGTGCGACCGGCGCGGTCACCGCGGCGGGTGCGTTGGCCGCAGCGGCGGGCGCCGCCGCGCCGGCGGCCGGTGCATCAGCCGTGGGGCCGGCGTCGATCGCGGTGCCGCCCGGCTGTGCCGCTACCGGTTGGCTGAACGCGGCCTGGCCCACGGCCAATTCGTTGTCGCTCAGGGCGCTGCCGCAGCCGGCCAGCATCAGCGAGCCGACCACCGCCACGGCCGCCGCGACGGCGGCCCGCCCGCTTCTATGTGAACTGTGTCGGTGCAAACGCATGTCCACTCCTCGACTCACCGGTTCCCGATGAACGACTGTGCGGTGCCGGTCGGCGCGTCGGCGCCGATGAACTTGGCGAGCAGCTGGCTGGCCGGGTTGCTGAACTTCATCGGCGCGTCCGGCGGCAGCAGCCCGATGGAGATCATCATGTTGCCCGCGCGGTGCATGAGGATGGACAGCTTCAGCGCACCGAACGCCTCATAGAAGTCGGCATGCTTGACCTGATGTCCGGTCAGCTCGGTGTAACGAGCGATGATCGCGTCCCGGTCCGGGAAACCCTCGGGCAGCGGTAGGCCGATGCCCTCGGTGTGGTGGCGCTGCAGCAGCAGCCACCAACCCAGGTCTTGCTCCGGCGAACCGAGGGTGACCATCTCCCAGTCCAGGATCCCGGCGACACCGAGCTCGTCGCTGATCAGCAAGTTGCCCAGCCGGGCGTCGCCCCAGTTGAGCACGGTCGGCTCGGCACCGGGCTTGTTGGCCTCGATCCAGGCGAAGCCGGCCTCGATGGTCGGGTTCACCTCGCCCTCGGCGGCCCAGGCGTAGGTGTTGCGCCAGTCCGCGATGGACTGCTCCAACGGGGTGGCGCCCAACTCGGGGTGGTCCAGGAAGTCCAGGCCCAGCGCCTTGTAGTCCGCCGCGTGCACCTTGGTCAACGCGATCAGCGCGTTGTCGCACATGGTTGCCCGTTGCTCGGGGGTCAGCTCGTCGAGCACCCACCCGGTGGCGGTGAACGGCGGGTCGTCCGGGGCGATGCGCCCACTGAGGCGTTCCATCACCAGGAAGTGCGAGCCGAGCACGGAGGTGTCGGTCTCCACCCACGGGGTGGCCGGCACCGGGGCGTCAGTGTGCTGCGAGAGCGCGTGCAGCACGCGCTGCTCGGTGACCAGGTCGTAGCGCGGGAACACGCCCGGGCCGGTCGGCGCGACCCGGGCCACATACTGCGCGCTGTGCGGGCCGGACTCGTCGGTCCACGAGGCGTTGAACATCAGCGTCTCGTTGGACATCCCGCTTGCCTGCGGGATCGTCACGTCGGTGACCTGCACGTCGCGTGCGCCGGGCAGCTTGCCGATCAACCAGTCGCGCAGTTGGATCGCGGACTTCTCCGGGTCGCGGGTGTTGGCCAGTGCCATAGCGGGCTCCTCAGCTGCTCTTGTTGCGCGCCTTGAGGGCACGCTGGTAACGGTCGAACCAGATCTCCTGGTAAGTGGCGTGAGTAACCCGCCCGTGCGCGTCCGTCCAACGGAACACGCTGTCGTGGAAGGCCACGTTGGGCCAGGCCGGAATCACCGCGGTGGCGATGGCCTCGCCGGTGAACCGGTGGATGGCCCCGGTGGAGTCCTCCGCCTCGATCTCCTGGCGCAGGGTGGCGAAGGTGATCGGCTGCTGCTCCAGCACATTGCGCCTGACCCGGACGATGTCCAGGGTCTTGTCGCCCTGTTGCAGCCAGGCGAAGTGATGCGTCGGCTTGTCGGCCGGCATGTCGAAGATGCCCGCCCAGGTCGGCTCGGTGTCCGCAGCCTCGAAGGAGATCTGATTGAAAATCAGGTCCTCACCGAAGTACATCGGGGACCAGCCCACCGGCGGCACCGGCACTCCCCCGCGGTTCTCCTTGCGCACCTGGCGCCAGGAGCGGTCGCGCGGGGCGTAGCAGTCCACGTCGAACTGCTCGCCGTTCAACGTCACCGTGCCGACCGCGTGCATGAACTGCTCGGTCCCGCCGGGGGAGCGACCGGGATCGTCGTGATGGTCTTCTTCGCCGGGCATGATGTGCCCGCGGGCGAGCAGCGGAGTGACCGCGGCCTGGACGATGTCGAACGAGGTGTCACCGTCGGAGTAGGTCAGTCGCGCGGTGCGGCCGGGTTCGATGAACTCGATGCTCAGCCCGTTCGCGGTGGTGATGCGGTTTCCCTCCACCGTCGGCCACGGCATGGTGATCTGGTAGTCGAGGTGCTCGATGTCGGTCGGGGTGTAATTCTCGGTACCCCGGAAGATCGCCACCCCGCCCTGGCACAGCGGGAAAGCGGGTTGGTAACGGATGTAGATGAAAGCGCCGATCCGCGCCTCGGGCACGGAGAACCCGAAATAGTGCGTGTGAATGGTGTGCGGGTCCCACGTCTCGCCGGGCCCCGGCAGGGGCAGCACGAGGTCGGAGGACGCCGGGTGCGTACCGAGGCTCATCGACCCACCTCGTTCCTCGGTGCGCCGATGAGGCACGTCGGCACTGTGCTCATTGATGAGCTCGCAAGCTTGCTCATCGCAGCGCCCCCACGATTGGCGCCGGCGCGGGAGCCGTCGGCGTCGAGATCGGCATGTCCGCGGCGGCGTCAGCCTTGGCAGAGGGCATGACCAGCGCCTTGATCTGATCGAAGACGTTGCCCTCGTGGCCGCTTTCCGGTTGGGCGACGGCCAACGAGATGAACCACACCGCGTACAAACAGAGCCCGAGGGTGACGCCGCACGCGGCATAGGTGGCGAACCACGACACGTCATGCTGGTTGAGCGTGAGCCACATCGGCCATGCGGTGGCGCCGTTGGCCAGGCCGTCGGCCATCGGGATCAACGGGATCACGCCGAGCAGGGCCAGCGGGGTACTCACCTGCTTGCGCAGGAAGTAGATCAACGCACCGGCGACCATCGGCATCACCGGGTTGACGAAGCCCCACCATATGGGGAAGCCCCACGGGTTCAACGGCTGCTTGCCGTAGTACAGGTAGGTGTGCATGAGGATGCCCGGCGACTCCAGCGCCAGGTCGACGATGCAGTCCAACGCCCACAATTGGAACAGCATTTTGCGGGTGATGCCGTTCTGGAAGAGCCGGCTGGCGAAGTAGCCCAGGCCGCCGACGTACCACGGGTACACGAAGCAGATGTAGAGCGGCATCGTGCGGTCCAGCACGGTGAAGGTACCGAGCGCGTTGTTCTCCTTGAGGTACACCTGGCCGAGCACGTCGACGACGGGCTCCATGCCGGCCGCGAACGCACCGCCGATCAGGCAGTACAGCAGGACCGGGTCCTTGTGCTTGCGGATGCGTTGCAGGGAGTAGGCGAACATCCCCAGCAACGGCAGGAAGATGAAGATGTTGAAGATCGTCTCGGGCGTCTTCGGCATCCGGTCCTGGGTCGGAGGCTGCGGGATCGTCGGGACGTCCCCGGCGAGCTGCAGAAGCAGGTGCATGATTCTCCCTCGCGTCTATCAGATGCAGTTGAACTTGGTGCCCTGGGGCGCGAAGAAGCCGCGCTTGTCAAAGGCCATGGGGGCGTAGCAGAAGTTCTCCGGCGCATGCGCTTCGCCGAAGGTGTACGTGGTCGGCGGGATCAGCCCACCGAGGGTTTCGGACTTCACCAGGCCGAGGCCCTTGTAGATCAGCGCCCGGGTCAGCGGCGCGGTGCGCGCCGAGGGACCGAGCAGGTCCACCACGCGCTCAAGCATGGTCGCGCAGGACCAGGCCAGCGCGCTGGACGCCTCGATGCGCACGGTGGGGGCGTAGCGGGCCATCGCGGTGCGGAACAACTTCTCGCCGAGAATGTCCGCGCCCTGGGAGAACGGGAACACCGGCGCGGCCATGGACAGCGTGGCGTTCTGCAGGTTGGTGTCCGATGGGTCGAAGCCGGCCTGGCTGGCGGTGATGGCGATGGGCACGGCCAGCCCGACGGTGGCGCAGGACCGGGCGGTGCGGGAGACGCCACCGGCGTCACCGGCGAAGATCAGCGCCTGCACGCCCGCGGTCTTCGCGGCCTGACAGGCGGAGGTGAAGTCGTTCTGGGTCAGCGAGATCTGCGTCTCGTACGCGATGTCCATGCCGAACTTCTTGGCGTAGCCATCTTTGTCCAGGGTGTCGCGGAACGCCGTGCACGCGGTGGACTCGACGCAGTAGAAGATGCCGAGCTTCTTCACACCCTGCTTCGCCAACGCTTGCACGGAGCCGGCGAACTGCGCGCGCTCGTTTCCGCCCACCGGGAACAAGTCCGGGGACAGGCGCCAGTCCGGGGTGACCTGGTCGCCGCCGATGGCGGCGATGTGCATGCTCTCCACGCCCTTGCGGAAGCCCTGCACGTCCAGCGGGGCGTAGTTGGCGACCAGGGCAACGGCGTTGCGCTGCTGCACCATCTCCTTGACCGCGGCCTCACTGCGCGCCGGGTCGGAGGCGGTGTCCTTCTGGAACAGGGTGACCGGGTGGCAGCCGATACCGCCGCGCAGGTTCACGTCGCGCACCCACACCGGCAGCACATTGAGCGCGCCCTGGTTGTTCGCACCGACCAGGCCGGAGAAAGCGCCGACCTGACCGATGACCACCGGCGGGCCCTGGGTGGTGCAGCCGACGGCGACCGCGGGCGCCGGCTTCCCCGCGGTGGCGCCCGCCTTTGCCTGCCGCGCCTTCGGCCCGACGACCGGCGTGGTCGTCGCGGCGGCGGGTGCAGCAACCGCGGCGGGGGCCGAGTCATCGCTTCTTGTTCCGGCGTTTTGGGCTATCGGAGCCCCGGGATAGCCCGAAACGCCGGACGAAGATGTGGTGGTGGTGGTGGTGGGAGTTTCGGCGGCCGCGTGCTCCAGGGCGGCGACGCGACCGTTCAGGTCGCCGCCCTCGGCGGCGACGATCTGCGCGGAGTCCACCCGCGAGCCGCCGCAGGCGGGCAGCAGGAAGCCGGCCACGACGAGCACCACGCCGACGCGCAGCGCCCGGCTGCGACGGTGGAACATCTGACGCTCCTTCATGACAGCGCCTCCCGGGTCGTGAACGACGGCGCCGCCAACCGGGCGCCGGCCGGACCGCTGCGGCCCAGGCGGTGCGCGGAGGAGCGCACACCGCGGGCGAGCAGGGCCGAGCCCCGGGTCGGCAGGTCGACCGCGGACAACACCGCGGCGACGCCGAAGGCCAATTGGAACCACAGCGCGGTGCGTGCCCCGTCGAAGTAGACGAGCGGGATCACACTGATCACCGGAGCGACCACCGCGGCGGACAAGGTGCCGGGACCGGCCAGCGACAGCACGGCCAGGATCACCATCGAGTTCACGTAGTTGTAGGAGTCGGCGGACACCGAGGAGAACACGCACGCACCGAGCGCCCCGGACAGCGCGGCCAACGCGGCGCTGACGCAGAACACCAGGGTGCGGGTGATGTTGACGCCGGCCCCCAGGGTGGACAACGCGACCGGGGAGTCCGCCAGGCCGCGCAGCAACCGACCCAGCCGGGATCCCTCGAGCACGCCCACCCCGATCAGCGCCAGCACACACACGGCCAGCACCAGGTAGTAGTACTGCGTGTCGCCGTCCAGCGCGGCCGGGCGGCGGGTGGTGTGCCCGCGGGTGCCGAAGAAGAAGCTCTTGCCGTACATGTACTGGGCGAGCAGGATGCCGAAACCCAGCGTGGCCAGGCCCAGGTACAGCCCGGACAGCCGGATCGCCGGGATGGCCACCACCGCGCCCACCGGTACCGCGATCAGCGCGGCGACCAGCACGGCCACGCCCCAGGGCAGCCCGTGGTCCAACAACCGGCCCACCGCGGCGCCGCCGATGGCCGCGAAACCCACCTGGCACAGGGAAATCTGCCCGGAGACGCGGACCAACAGCACCAGGGAGAGGAACAGCAGCACCTGGGTGCCGGCCACCGTGTAGGAAGTGCCGTGCACGCCCCAATAGGACGGTGCGGCGAACGCCGCGACGGCCAGCACGGCCCAGCCGATCAACTGCGTCTTGGGGTTGGGCCGGTGGCCGCGCGGCTTCGGGCGCACCTTGCCACCGAGTTCGGCGAGTTTGTGCCGCGGCAGCACGATCAGCACCACGAACAGCACCAAGAACGGGGTGTTCACATCCAGGCCGTGCATCCAGGAGTGGTGCACCGCGGACTTGGACAGCAGCGCCTGCAGCACGCCGACCGCGAGGCCACCGGCGTAGGCCAGCGGCAGGCTGGTGAACGCGCCGATGGCGGCGGCGCCGAAGGCCTGCACCACCAGCAGGGACAGCAGGGTGACGTCGAGTTGCTGCTGCGCGCTGGCCAGCAGGATGCCGGACACCGCGGCGAACGAGCAGCCGATCAGCCAGGAGAACCGACGCACCCGGGCCGGCGCGACCCCGGTGAGGGAGAGCAGCGCAGGGTCGTCCACCACGCCGCGCATGCCGCGCCCGAGCCGGGACCGGGAGAAGAACAGGTACAGCGCGACCGCGGAGCTCAATCCGAACACGACCACCACCACGTTCTCCGTGGTGACGTGCACGCCGGAAACAGTGAACGCGGTGTGCGGGGTGAGCAACGGTTCGAAGGTACGCGCGGACGGGCCGTAGAGCAGTGCGGCGAGCGCCGGGATGGCGACGACCAATCCGACGGTGGCCACCAGCTTTGCCCCGGTCGGTGCGCCGGCCAGGCAGCGGGCCAGTTGCTCCATGATCAATCCGGCCACCACACCGAAGCCGAGCACGGCGACCGCCGCGGCCAGCGGCCAGACCAGACCGTGTTCCTGACGCAGCTGGTGGAACACCACCGCGGCCGCGGCTGCCACCGCACCGTGCCCGACGTTGAGCACACCGGAGGTCTTGTAGGTGAGCACGAGGCCCATCGCCGCGATGCCATACACCGACCCGACGACGACGCCGATGACCAGGAACGGAACGTACGCGCTCACCGCTCGTCCCTCGCGGTGGTGTTGATTGAGAGCTCGCTGCGCTCACCGGCGCACACCCCGCACGCGACGAGGTCCAGGTCCCCGGCGGTCAGCGCGCGCATGTCCTTGCCCGCCACCAGCAGGCAATCCGGGGCGTGGTGGTGACGCATACCGACCCGGGTGACCCGGCCCGCGGCGGGCCCGGCGGCCCGCGCCGGCGCGCGCAGTCGGTCCCGGCGGGCCTTGACCGCCAGCAGCACCGCGCGGTGCTCGGCGCGCACCCTGCGCAGGCCCAGGCCCAACCAAATACCGATGCCTGTGCAGGCCACCGTCACGCCGAGGACCGCCAGCGCGGTCCAGCGCACCTGCTCGGTCCAGTCCACCGTGCCACCCGCGCCGTACCAGGCGATGCCGAGGATGACCACCGCCACGGTCAGCGCCAGCGCCACGAAGCGGTGCTCCCCCGGCCGCCACGGCGTCGTGGCGCGGACGTCGGCCGTCCCGGTGCGCCGGGCCGCCCGGGCCGGCATCACCTGACGAGCCATCAGGCCGGTGGAAGTCACGAAGAAACCCGCCCGGTGGCCGCGGCCTCGGCGTCGGCCAGTTCCTGGCGCAGCGAACGCAGCTCACGCCACTCGTCGCGCAGGTCGGCGGACACCCACATCATCCCGGCCACCGCGCACAACACCACGCCCAGCGCGCCGGCGGAGATGAAGTACGGCAACTGCTGGGCCACGTGCGGGGTGCCGCTGATACCGACGTAACCGTTGATCAGCACAACCGCCGCCGCGATCAGAGCGCCGACCGCGATCGCGCGGTCCCACTGCGCCTTCAGGTACGTGATCAAGTTGCTCATCGACACACCTCGTTCCTCGGTGCGCCGATGAGGCACGACCGCACTGTGCTCATTGATGAGCTCGCGGGCTCGCTCATGGGCGCACCCCTCGCGCGACAACGATGCGGACGGTGACGACCCCGATCAGGCAGGCGCCGATCAGCGCCAGGTAGGCCCCGCGGGCGCCGCTGCGGTGCAGCGCGAGCGTTGATGCCAGCGGCGTGAACTCACGCGCCGGGCTCTGCGAAATCAACGCGACGGTCGGCACGCCCCCGGGCAACGGCGCCGCCGCCGGCGCGACGACCGGTGCTGCGGGCAGCGCGGCGGGCAGACCGGTACCGGCCACCGGTGAGGCCGGGGCCGCCGCGGTGGGCGGCGCGGCGGGCAGGCCGGAGATGAGCCGCGCGTCGATCAGCGCGTTGGCCTGGCCGATGTCCAGGCGCACCGCCGAGGAGCCCGCGAAGCCGGCCGGGTTCGGCGGTGGCGCGGGCAGCGTCGCGGTCAGCGAGAGCACCGGGGCGAGCACGCCGGTCGCGGTGTCCGTGGCGGCCTGGTAGCTGCCGGTCACCCCGGCCGCGGCCAGCGCGGCGAAGAAGTCCTTGGTGGCGATCGGGATCTCCACGCCGTTCCCGGCGGGCGGCTCGAAATAGAACTGCCCGTTGCGCAGGGCGAAGGAGGGCCCGACCACTGCGCCGCCAGGACCGGCGTTCGGGGTCTGCGACGGCGGGGTGAAGTGCACGCCGGGCACCCGCAGTGCGTCGATCTCCAACGCGCTGCTGCGGGTGAGCTTGCCGTCGGCGTCGGCCGCCACCTTCGCCACGCTGTGAATGCCGTCCAGGGTGACCAGGCCGGCCAGGTCCAGCGCAGACTGGCGGGCCTCGGCCAGCGCGGCCACCGTGCCGTCGTCGGTGTGCTCGATGTGCGCGGTGGACACGTAGCCGGTGGAGGCGCTCAACGACTCGGCGCGGGCATCGGCGACGCGATCGGAGCTCCGCGCGGCCAGTTCGATGCCCGGCGCGCTCACGCTGTTCGGGTCGTCGCCCAGTTCGGCATGCGCGTAGAAGGGGTACTGCGGCAGCGGCGGCGAGCCCGGCACCACCGCGCTGATCAGGCCGGGCAGGCCGACCAGCCCATCGCCGGGGTAGGGGAAGGCGGCCAGCGCGGACGAGCGAGGCAACGAGCTGAGCCGGGCCTCGGCCGCCGGGCCGGAGGCCTCGGGCACCACGCCCAGCGGCGTGTTCCCGCTGGTGTAGGTGACCCGCGCGCCGTAGGCGACCGCGGAGGCGTCGTAGGTGGTCTCCGCCCGCGCCGTGCCGGGCGCCAGGGTCACCGCGCCGAGCACCGCGGCGCCCGCGGCCAGCGCGGCGGCAACGGTCCGAGGTCGCATCAGTGCGCTCCCGTCCCGAGGTAACCGGCGAAGATGGCGTCGCTGTCGACCTCGCCGGGCTCGCCCGCGAAGCCGATCCGGCCGCGGTCGAGCAGGTACACGTAGTCGGCGGCCTCCAGCGCGCGGGTCACGTACTGCTCGACCAGCAGCAGGCTGGTGCCCTCCGCGGCCAGGGCCCGCAGGAACACGAAGATCTCGTCGACAATCTTCGGCGCCAGGCCCATCGAGACCTCGTCCAACAGCACAACCTTGGGCCGCTGCACATAGGCACGCGCCAGCGCGAGCATCTGCTGCTCGCCACCGGACATGGTCCCGGCGATTTGGCTCATTCGCTTGCCCAGCTTGGGGAATGCGCTTGTCGCGCGCTCGAGGGCTTCGCGCTCCTGGCGCGGGCGGGCCTGCAACAGGATGTTGTCCCGCACGCTCATCGTGGGGAACACGCCGCGGCCCTCGGGCACATGGCAGATGCCGCGCGCGACGAGTTGTTCCGGGGCCCGGCCGGTGACGTCGTCCCCGTCCACCAGCAGCCGACCGGCGGTGGGGCGCAGCAGGCCGGAGGCAACGCGCAGCAGCGTGGTCTTGCCCGCGCCGTTCGCGCCGAGCAGGGCGACCACCGAGGACGGCGGCACGGCCACGCTGACCCCGCGCAGCACGGGCACGGCGCCGTAAGCGGCGTGCACGTTCTCCACGAGCAGCATGAAGCCTCCATATGGGTGCGGGCTGCCGCCGTCGGTGGGTTCGCGACACCGATCCGGGGCCCGAAATCTCCCGCTGACCAAAAAGTAGCACTTGCTGTATAACTTCTTCAAGACTGAAAGTTGATTTCAAAAAAGTTCCGTGCCACTCTGTGTCCAGGCGCCGGCGCAGTCCCACCGGCTCTGTTGACCTTTTTTGCTGACGTGACGTCAGATCGCTTCTGTTTAGGGGAGACTCGAACCCATGCTGAGCCGCGGCGCACAGAATGGCGAGGCGGAGGGCCGTACCAGGACCGACCGTCGCCGCGAGCGGACCCGCGGGAAGCTCACCGACGCGACCCGGGAACTGATCGCCGAGAAGGGCGTCGCCGGGCTGCGCATCCAAGAGATCACCGACCGCGCTGATGTCGCGCTGGGCTCGTTCTACAACCACTTCGAGTCCAAGGAGGCCGCTGTCGAAGAAGTGGTCGCGGGCAGCCTGCGGGACATCACCGAGACACTGGCCTCGGACCCGGTGGAGGATGCCGGTGAGTTGGTCAGCACCGCCATCCGGCGCTTCGTCGGCCTGGCGTACACCGACCCGGACTTCGCCCGCCTGGTGGTGCACCTGGACCACGCAGAGGACATTTTCGCGGTGGCCGTGTACCCGGCCGCACGTTCTGCGGTGGAGCGCGGCATCAAGGAGAAACGCTTCAGCGTCCCCGACCTCGACGTCGCCGTCACACTCATCGTCGGCGGCGCGCTGGCCCTGATGCGCAGCATCGTCGACGACCGACTGGGCGCCGGCGCCGACCGGCACTACGCCCAGATCAGCCTGTGTGCGCTCGGGGTACCGGCCACGGACGCCGCCAAGATCGCCCGCCTGCCGCTGCCCCGCTGACCGCTTGCCCACGTCGGAGGACGCCGCAATGAACCAACTGGCCCAGAAGATCTGCCTGCACTTCACGTGGCTGTTCGTGGCTTTGGTCGGCGGCGCGTTCGCGGTGGCCGGCTGGATTCCGCCGTTCTCCCCGAACGGCAGCTTCGAGCAATTGGCGGCCCACTTCCACCACCACCAGAACGTGCGCATCGCCTCGGCGATGTTCTTCTTCGGCGGCGCGTTCTTCGTCTTCCCGTCCGCGGTGTTCGCCGCGCAACTGCGCCGCATCGAGGGTCCGCGCTCGGTCTACGCGCAGGCGCAGATGCTCATCTCGGCGGTAGGCGTGCTGTTCATCATGATCCCGGCCGCACTGTGGCTGGCCATCTCCTACTACAACGGCGTGCAGGACGACGTCGTCGTGGTGCTGAACGCGGTCGCCTGGTTCATGATTCTCGGCGCGGTCAGCAGCGCGATCCTGCAGAACGTGGGCATCGGCTTGTGTGTGCTCGGCTCCGACGGCAGTGTCTACCCCCGCTGGGTCGGCTACGTGAACCTCTACTGCGCCATGGGTCTGATGGTCGGCATCCTCATCCCGTTCTTCAAGCACGGTCCGTTCGCCTGGAACGGCGTGTTCGGCTTCTGGGTCGTCGCCGTCGACTTCTTTATCTGGGTGTTCGTCATGTACTTCACCACGCTGAAAGCGGTCAACGCCGACGTCGCGATGCCGACGTCGGACGTCGCGGAGCCCGTGCTGGTCGCGGCGCGCTAGGAGGAGCAAGAGTTCATGGGCGGCGGTTACCAGTACAGCGTCGACGACGAGGGCAGCCACTCTGCCGGGCCGGATCCGTGGTGGCAGGAAAGCGTGTTCGTGCACTGGTACGACGCCACTCACAAGGTCGGCGGCGTGCACCGCATCGGACATGAGCCGCACGCGAACGGCGGCGAGGCCGCGGTGCAGTGCTTCGTGTTCGACGCGTACTCCAGCTACCGCCGGGTGGGCCGGGTGCCGCTGCTGCCGGCCGAGACCGAGCGCGGCTTCCGCGCCGCCGGCAGCACCTGGGACATCGAGGACGGGCTGCCCCGGGTTCGGGTCAAGGAGGACGGCCTGGAGTTGGACCTGCGGATCGACAACTTCTATCCGCTCACCGACTTCTTCCCCTCCAGCGGCAGCATGGTCGACGACTTCGCCAAACACCACTACGAGACCTCGGGTCGCGCGCGCGGCACCGCGAGCATCAACGGCCGCGAGTACGTCGTCGACGCGCTCTGCCACCGCGACCACTCCTGGGGCCCGCGCCGCTGGGACATGCTGCTCTCCCACCGCTGGGTGTCCGGCTCGCTCGGCCCGGAGCTGTCCTTCGGTTCGATGGCCTGGCACGCGATCGACGACAGCACGGTGAGCATCGGCTACATCGTGCGCGAGGGTGAACTGATCCTCGCCGAGAGCGTGGACATCGTGACGTTCATGGAGACCGACGCGATGACCCACCGCGGCGGCATCCTCACCCTCAACCTGCCGGGCGGCGAGCAACTGCGCGCGCACTGCACGGTGGTCAACGGCGTGGTCACCACCAACCACGGCGTCTACTGGGTGGACTCGCTGTGTGAGGTCACCATGGACGACGGCCGCACCGGCTTCTGCGACTTCGAAATCTCCACCAATCCCCGCGCCGGCACCCGCGAGGTCAAGGTGGCCAAGCACGCCGCCATAAACGACGGCTGGAGCTAAAACCGCGTAACGTCAACAAAAACGTGGCCTTAGCCCTCACTTTCGCTGACGTCAGCGCCCTTTGCCTTCGCGTCTATTCTGCAAAGGCTGAAAAATGTCCCGCCTTGCCCTGGTTCGCCCCTCATCCAGGGCTCACTGTGAACGCATGGCCGTTCTCTGGGAAAGCGCTGTTTCCGCGAGTGCAGGCATCGCTCTGCAGCCGGCTGACCACTCCCCGCGAGTGCAGTCCCGCCCGTTCGGACCCCTGCCGCGCGCGGCGGTCGCGATCTACGGAGCCGTGCTGGCCCTGGCCGGCCTGACGCTGTGTTTCCTGGCCGGGACCGGCATCGCGTTCCGGGCGGCGGGCGCCAACGCCCTGCTGCTCGGCGTGGGGTGCATCCTGCTCGCGGCCCGCGTGGGTCGTGCGCCGCGAAAGACATCGCGCGACGCCGCGCCCGAGGCCGTTGACACGAAGCTCGTGGCTGCGCGCGTGGTCAGCGAGTTGGAGGACCTGCGGCGGCAGGTCGCGGAGCTGACGGAGCAGTGCGCGACGTTCGACGTCCAATGGACCGACAAGGACCCCCGAACGCGGACGCCTCTCGCACCCCAGTCGTCGGAGGTCCAGTAGCTGACGGCGCGTTAGTTCGTGGTGGGGCGGGCGCCAGGAGACACAACTGACGGGCAGAGTTGAAACCAGAGTCGCAAACCCGGGCTCGAAATCGCCTCGCCCGTTTCAACCATGCCCACCAGTGGTGTGCCGGCGCGGCGTCATCGGCCACGACGGCTATTCGGCCTCGCGCCAGCGTTCGGACGACGGGTCGAGCAGGGTGCGCAGATGCTCGTCGGAGGCCCAGCACAGGGCTTCCAGGATGAGCGCGTCGACGTAGCCGACGCGGTCGCTGCTCATGTCCTCAATGCGCAGCCGGGGTCCGTTGCCGCTGCGGTCGATGGACAGCCGGACACACGCGAACTCGCTGTCCACGATGCCGAGTTGCTCGAGGCTCTCGTCCATGTCAGAGCAGGATGCTCAGCGTGTTCAACGGGTGCTCCCGGTCCACCAGGGTGACCTTCTTGAACGACATGCGCACGTCGTCGGCCACCCGGCGCAGCCGGTACTCATAACGCCCGGCCCACATCGTGGTGCGGTCGTCGCGGGATTCCACGACCAAGGCGGTCGCGCCGATCACCGTGTCGCCCTCGTGCTCACCGAGCAGTTCCACGTTGCTGATCAGTCGGCAGACACTGGACTTCGGGTTCTGCGAGTGCCGTTTGCCGGACTTCAGCTGGCGTACCCGGGTGCCGATGCGCGAGCGATTGTCGAACAGCACCGAGACATTGTTCGCCGGGTCGGTCGCGGAGTCCCCACCGGCCGGTACCCAGTAGATGGCGTCCTCGGTCCACAGCTCCTCCCACGAGTCGTAGTCGTGGGTGTCGGCCAACCGTGCCTCGCGGTAGAGGAAGGCCTCGGCCTCGATCAGGGTGAGCGGCATCAGTGATCCATCAGGGTCATGTAGTGGCGCCAGATCGCGCGCAGCGTGGTCTCGTCGGTGTTGTTGCTGACCGTGAAGCCCTCCGCGTCGGTGTGTTCGCGGTTCAGCCCACGGGCGATCAGCACCCATTCCGGGTTGCGCGCGGCCACGCCGCGCTGGTTGCGCTCGTACATCTCCGAGTCATCGGCGAGCAGGAAGCCGGCCGGGCCGACCGAGCCGATGGTCTGCTGCAGCACGCGGCGATTGAGGTCGGCCGCGTCCTTGAACTGCATGCAGGTGACGTGCTGCACGGTCTGGTCCACGGCCAGCGGTTGGATCTGGAACAGCTGGATCTCCGCGATGAACAGGCTCGGGAAGATCATCACGTGCGGGGAGCCGTCGATCATGATCTCCTCGGCGGCCTTGCCGTAGGAGTCGCGCATCGCCTGCACGTAGTTCGGCACCTTCTCCGCGGTGGTGCCGAACCAACCCATGGGTTCGGCGATGCGGCGGAACTCCGGGCGCAGGTCGTTCTCCGTGTGCCCGTTGCCGAGGTCCCGGCACAGCGCGGTGGAGTTCTCGCTGTACAGCGCGCCGATGCCGCTGGTGGCCACGGAGAAGATGGAGGAGTGCACGAACTGCGGGTGGTAGCCGTCGGTCTCGTTCTCCAGCAGCATCTTCCAGTTGGCCTTGACCCGGTGCTTGAGCCAGCCCGCGGTCAGCTGCACCTCACCGGCCGGCGAGATACGCGCCAGCCGGTCGAGGCACTCGGTGGCGGCACCCAGATGTTCTCTCAGTGACGGGCCATCAGGAGCGAACGAGCCGAACACGAAACCTTGATAGGACTCCACCCGCGGCACCCGGCCGAGGGTGATGTTGCTCTTGTCCAACACCCCGTCGTAGCCTTGCTTGTACGGGAAACCGAGCAGGTCGCCGTTGTTCGCATAGGTCCAGCCGTGGTACTGACAGCGGAAGGCCAGCGTGTTGCCCTTCGGCGCCTCGCAGACCAGGTTGCCGCGATGGGCGCAGCGGTTCTGCAGCAGGTGGATGCTGCCGTCCTTGGCCCGGGTCATGATCACCGACTGCGGGCCGATGCTCTTCACCACGTAGTCGTTGGGCTCCGGGACCTCGCTTTCGTGTCCGACGAAAACCCAGGTGGAGTAGAAGATCCGCTCCATCTCATCGGCGAAGATGGCCGGGTCGGTGTAGATCGACCCGTGCACCCGATCCGGGCGGACGAGCTCTGCGTATCTCGATGTCTCTGTGCGAGATCCGACGGGGGTCATGCTGCACTCAATTCCTTGCCGACGATCGACACGAAGGACACGCACGCCCCGGGGCGTCCGCCGAGGTTGTGGGTCAGACCCAGGGTGGGGTTGTCCAGCTGCCGCTCGCCCGCCTCACCGCGGAGTTGCAGCCAGCACTCGAACAACATGCGCAGCCCGGAGGCACCCACCGGGTGCCCGAAGGACTTCAGCCCGCCGTCGGGGTTGACCGGCAGCCGGCCGTCGAGGTCGAAAGCCCCGTCCAGCACATGCTTCCAGGCCTCCCCGCGCGGGGAGAACCCGAGGTCCTCCATCAACACGATCTCGGTGGGGGTGAAGCAGTCGTGCACCTCGGCCAGGCTGAGCTGGGAGGCCGCGTCGGTGATGCCGGCCTGCGCGTAGGCATCCGCGGCGCTGGCCACCACCTCGGGGAAGGTGGTGTAGTCATACCCGGGGTCGACCGGGCCGGAGCCGGGGCCGGCGATCAGCGACAGGCCCTTCACGAACATCGGGCGGTCGGTGTAGCGGTGGGCGTCCTCGGCGCGCACGATGACCGCCGCGGCGGCGCCGTCGGAGACCCCGGAGCAGTCGAAGACACCCAGCCGCCCGGCGATCAGCGGGGAGCCCGCGATCTTCTCCTTGGGTACCGCCTTGCGGAACTGCGCGCGGGGGTTGCGCGCCCCGTTGACGTGGTTCTTCCACGCGACGTGGGTCATTGCCTCGCGCATCGCGGCCGGGTCGACGCCGTACTTGGCGCAGTAGGCCGGGTCCAACAGGGAGAACGCCGCGGGCGCGGTGGAGGTGAGTTCGGCCGAGGTGCCGTCCGAGGCCATGGCCGGGCGGACCAGCCCGGAGTAGCCGCTGTCCTTCAGCTTCTCCACCCCGACCGCCATCGCGGTGTCGTAGGCACCGCAGGCCACCGCGTAACAGGCGTTGCGGAAGGCCTCGGACCCGGTGGCGCAGAAGTTCTCCACCCGGGAGACCGGCTTGTTGTCGATGGCCAGCGGACGGGACAGGGTGAGCCCGGACAGCCCCGAGGTCATGGTGCCCAGCCAGTAGGCGTCGATCTCCTCCGGCGTCAGCGCATCCCCGGACAGGCACTCGGTGACCGCGTCCACCAACAGGTCGTCGACCGAGCGGTCCCAGTGCTCACCGAAGGTGGTGCAGCCCATCGCCACCACGGCAACGCGGTCCCGGATCCCTCTACTGGCCATCGGATTCCTCCATCAGGCGGGCCTTCCAGAAGTAGTTGTGCACCCCGTCGGCGGTGTACAGGCGACGGAAGGTCAGCCGTACCCGGCGGCCGATGGCCACCTCGTCTGCTCGGGCGTCGGCCAGCTCCAGCAGGCTGCGGCCACCGCCGTCGAAGTCGACCACCGCATTGATCATCGGCGGGGACGGGGAGAAGGCCAGCCGGTCGACGGTGTAGGTGGCCACCGTGCCGACCGCGTCGGCCAGCGACGTCTTCGTCATCTGACCCACCGTCCGACAGGATGCGCAGACCCGGGCCGGCGGCAGGTGCACGAACCCGCACTTGTCGCAGCGGCTGCCGACGAAGGCGAACTTCCAACCGGCGTTGCGTGCCGCGGGCGGACCGGCCGGACGCTCCGGCTCGGGCCGACGGGGTAGCTCGCGCTCCAGGAAGCCGCGCCAGGTCAGGTACGTGGCATACGGAATGGCTCGGCCGGCCTCCAGTTGTGCGCGCACGCCGGCTCGGGTGCTGCCCACCCGGTCGGTGGTCCGCCACACGGTCGCGTCCGCGCCGTCCACCGCGCTGATGGTGAGGATGGTCTGGCCGGGGGTGGCGCGGTCCAACACGTCGGCCAGCCGCAGCCCCAGGTCGGCGGCCCCGGCGTGGCCGAGCGGGAGAACGTCCTGCGCGCCGTACTTCGAGGCCAGCGTGGCCGCGGTGCGCGCGTGCGGGGAGGAGACCACGACGTGGTCGGCGGCGGTGATGCCCGCCTCACCCAGCGCGCGGGCGACGGCCTCGGCGACCAGCGGGGTGTACATCTCCAGCCCGAAGCGCTCTTCCCACTGACGACTCGTCAGATCACCGGGCGCGCGCCAGCGGTCCAAGAACTCGGCGGTGAGACTCGCCGCGGCCACCGGCACGGCCAGCGCGTCCGCAACGGGCCCGAATCGGAACGCCGCGCCGCCGTCGGCACCCTCGCGTTCATCGGCCGAACCGGGCATCCCGACCCGGACGTCGGCGAACACCGCGAGCCCGCCCCCGGCCGCGGCCGCACGCAACGCACCGGTGCCCGAGCGCGAGGAACCGGCCAGGTCGACCGCGAAGCCGTCCTCGCCCGCGCCCACCGCGGCGTGCACCGCGGCGGCGTTGGTCTTCTCCGCGTACGGCGGGGAGGTGGTGGCGAACCAGAGCGGGCCGATCGGGCCTTCGGCGATCGGCCGCGCGGCCGCCACGCCCATGGTGGTGGCGTCCTCGTCGAACCCGGCGACGACCCGCGACCCCTTCGGCGATCCTGTGCCCAGGGTGGCCGCGAGGTCGGCGAACTCCAGCCGGTGCACCGGCAGGTAGGCGCCGTATCCGACGATGCCCTGAGTCACGCCCGCTCCTCGGTCAGTCTGCTCGGACAGTGTGTCCAGACAGAACGTTACCAAACGGCTGAGGGGAACGCCAACGTGTGCAGCGCGCCCGTTCCCACCACCTCTCATGGCGTGTGGGGGTATCAGGACGCCTTGATGGCCCGACACGCCATGAGAGGACGTGGGATTGGCGGCGTCAGCAGCCGATGCCCATGCCGCCGGAGACGCCGAGGACCTCACCGGTGATGTAGGACGCGGACTCCGAGCAGAGGAAGGCGACGGCGGCGGCGACCTCGTCGGGCGTGCCGAGCCGATGCAGTTCGGTCGCGCCGATCATCGCCTGCACCATGGCATCGCCGCGGTCGCCGAGCGCGCGCACCTTGTCCAGCAGCGGGGTCTCGATCGGGCCGGGGCAGACGGTGTTCACGGTGATCTGGAACCGCGCGCTCTCTCGGGCGATGGACCGGCCGAACGCGATCACCCCGCCCTTGGTCGCCGCGTACACCGCGTTGCCCTTGGAGCCCAGCCGGCCGGCCTCCGAGGCCACGTTGACGATGCGCCCGTATTTGGCGCGTTGCATCGCGGGCAGCACGGCCCGGGTGCAGGCGAACACGCCCTCCAGGTTCACCGCCAGCAACCGCCGCCAGTCCTCCGGCTGCACGTCGGTGAACCAGGAGAACTCGTCGTACCCGGCGTTGTTCACCAGGATCGCAGCGTTGGACTCGCCGAGCACGTCGAGCACCTGCTCGGCGTCGGCCACATCCAGCACCACCGCGCGACCACCGACCGCCTCGGCCACGACGTGCGCCGGTTCGGCATCGCGGTCCACCACCCACACCGACGCCCCGGTCTTGGCCAGCGCCGCGCAGATCGCCGCACCGATCCCCCGCCCGCCGCCGGTGACCACCGCGACGCTCATCGATGCACCTCGTCCCTCGGTGCGCCGATGAGGCACGACCGACCTGTGCTTGTTGATGAGCTCGCAAGCTCACTCATGTCTCAGCGCCCCTCGAAGCGCGGCGCGCGCCGTTCGATCACCGCGGCCAAACCCTCGCGCGCATCGTAGGTACCAGATAGCTCGGAGACCGTGCGCGACTCGTCGGGCAGCGCGGTCTCCACGCTGCGCCCGACGCCGTCCCAGAGCAGCCGCTTGGCCGCGCCCAGGGCCAGCGGCGCGCCGGCGGCCAACTGTTCGGCCAGGGCGAACGCTTCGTCCAGCAACGTCGTGTCGTCGACCACCCGGTTCACCAGGCCGATGGCCTTGGCCTGCTCAGCGTCCAACGTGGGGTTGGTCAGCACCAGTTCCATCGCGGTGCGGATGCCGACGATGCGGGACAGCGTCACCGACACCCCGGCGTCGGGTGCCATGCCGGCCCGGGTGGCTCCGGGCAGGAACTTGGCCGAGCGCCCGGCCACCACTAGATCGGCGGCGCACACCAACCCGAACCCGCCGCCGCCGGCCGCGTACCCGTGCACCGCGGCGATCACCGGGGCGCGCAGGTGCATCAGGCCGGAGGCCACCATCTGCAGCCAGGTGGTGGCCTCGCGCAGGTAGTCCGGCAACGCCTCGCCCTTGGACGCGAAGTCCTTCACATCCCCGCCGGTGCAGAAGTTCGGCCCGGCGCCGGACAGCACCAGTGCGCGCAGCCCCGGTTCGCCGTGACAACGCATCACCTGGTCGTGCAGCTCGCGCAAGAACGCATTGCTCATCGCGTTGGACGCAGCCGGCCGGTTCAACAACAGGTGCCCGACCCCGTCCTTGCGCAGCTCGAGCAGCACCTGGTCGGTCATGGGTTGTCCTTCTTCCGGGTGGAGAACGACTCGGCCGCGGCGGCCCCGCCGGAGCCGAGGAGGTGATCGAGGACGGCGGACAGTTCCGCGTCCAACGCCGCGGGCAACGGCAGGGCCAGGCCCTCGCGGATCAACCGCTTGCTTGCCGCGCGAGCGGCCCGCGATCCCTTGGTCAGTCGGCGCACCAATGCGGCCGCCGCCTCGTCCAGGTCGACGTCCGGCACCACCCGGTAGAGCAGTCCCCACTCACAGGCCTGACGGGCCGTCAGGGTGTCGCCGGTGAGTACCAACGCCGTGGCGCGGGCCTGACCGATCAGCCGCGGCAACAAGGCCGTGCCGCCGCCACCGGGGATCTGCCCGAAGCGCGCGTGGATGTCGGCCAGCGTCGCGGACTCGGCGGCGATGGCCACGTCCACCGCCTGGATGAGTTCGAAGCCGCCGGCCACCGCGTGACCCTCGACCACCGCGACCACCGGCACCTCGGCTGCGGCGATCGCCGCCGTGGCATCACGGAACGCGGTGAACAGTTCGGCCAGCGCGGCGCGACCCGCCTCGCGCAACGCCATGAGCTCTTCGAAATCCCCGCCCGCACAGAACGTCCCGCCCGCGCCGCGGATCACAATCACCGACACCCGCGGCGCCAACGCCCGCACCCCGGCGCCCAGTTCCCGCGCCAGGTTCAGCGAGATCGCATTGCGGGACGCCGGGCGGTTCAGCGTGAGCCGGCCGACGTTGCCGTCGACCTCAACCTCGACGTCCGGCACGGTCAGCGCACGTACCGGACGATGGCCTCCAGTACGCAGGCCGGCTTGGCCGCGCCACGCATCTCCAACGTGCCCGCGAGTACCGCCTGGACGGTGGCGGCGTCCAGCGCCTCGACGCCGGCCAGCGTGAGGTGCAACCGGACCGCGGAGTTGACCGGCACCGGCGCGGGATAGCGCACCTTGTTCAGCCCGTAGTTGATGCCCATCGAGATCCCGTTGACCGTGTAGATCTCACCCATCAGCAGCGGGAACAACGACAGCGTCAGCAACCCGTGCGCGATGGTGGTCTTGAACGGACCGTCCGCCGCGCGCACCGGATCGATGTGGATCCACTGCCGGTCCCCGGTCGCCTCGGCGAAGGCGTCGATCTGTGCCTGATCCACCGTCAGCCACTCCGACGTGCCGAGGTTCTGCCCGGCGGCGGCGGCGAAGGTGTCGAGATCATCGAAGATGCGCATCGGTCAACCCAGATTCAGTCGGTACGGCAGCCGCTTGACCGCGGACATGAAGTTGCCGACCAGGTAATCCGGCTCACCGACCTCGAACTCCGGCACCCGGGTCAACAGCTCGCCCCAGATGCTACGCAGCTGGGCGCGGGCCAGCATGGTGCCCAGGCAAAAGTGCGGACCACCGCCGCCGAACCCGACGTGCGGGTTCTCCTCGCGCCGCACGTCGAACTGCCACGGGTTGGCGAACGCCGCCTCGTCGCGGTTGCCGGATTGGTAGAACAGCCCGATCCAATCGCCCTCGGAGATCTGCGCTCCGCGGAACTCCACGTCACGGGTTGCCGTGCGCCGGAAGGTCATCACCGGGGTGGCCCAGCGGATCATCTCCTCCACCGCGGTGCCGATGCGCCCGTCGAAGTCCTCCATCAGGACCTTGCGCTGCTCGGGGAACTCGGTGAACGCCCGCGCGGTGTGCGAGATCGTGTTGCGGGTGGTGTCGTTGCCGGCCACCGCCAGCAGGATGAAGTAGGCCGCGATCTCCTCGTCGTTCATCGTGCGGCCGTCGACCTCGGCCTGCACCAGCGCGGTCATCAGGTCATCGCGCGGGTCGCAGCGGCGGGCCTCGGCGATCTCCAGCGCTATGCGCAGCAGGTTCAGCGTGGAGTTCATCAGCAGCTCCTCGGGGAGCAACTCGCCGCGCACCTCCTCATCGGCCCAGGAGGTCAGGCCATCGACGCTCTCGGTGGCCTCGCCCCGGTAGTCCTCGTCGACGCCCATCATCTCGAAGATGGTCATCATCGGCAGCCGCCGGGACACCGCGGCCACCAGGTCGCCCTCGGGGTGCTGGACCAGGTCGTCGACGATGCGCTCGGCCTGATTGGCGATCTGCCCCTCGATCTGCGCCACCCGCCGCGGGGTGAAGGCGCTGGAACACAGCCGGCGCAGCTGCAGGTGCCGTGGGGAGTCCATGGCCAGGAACGAGCTGACCGTCTCCAGGATCGCCACCGGGACGTCCTCCAGCGTGATGCCCTCGCCGGAACAGAAGGTCTCCGGATCGGTGCTGATCGCGCGGATGTCCTCGTTGCGCACGATGGCCCAGAAGCCTCCGACGCCTTCCTCCGGCGGCATCATCGAGCCCTCGGCCGGCGGGTGATAGCTGACCGGCCGCTCGGCGCGCAGGATGCGCAGCGACTCGTCCCGCTCCCGCGGCGTGCCCGACCAGAAACTCAGCGGGGAGAGGGAGACCGGGTCGAAGTCCGGCTTGGCGTGGCCCATGAGTCCGGGTCCTCTCGGAAAGGCACTCGTACACTGTGCTCGGACACTGTGTCCAGACAGGAACGTTAGCCTGTCCACGCGCCGTTCGGCAAGCGAGTGATGCCCCCGACCACCAGGTCCGTCATCTCCTTGGTCACCACCTCGGCCGGCGGGCGGCGGGTGACCCCGGCGAAGAACCAGTCGTCCAGCACGGCCATCGCCATCACCATGCCGAAGGTCGCGCGCACCGAGATCGTCGGATCACCGGACAGCCCGCGGCCGGCCATCTCTCGGCGGGTGAACTTTTCCAGCCGCCGGATCGGCCGGGCGAAGGCGTCGGTGATCGGCAGGCCGTCCGGGTCGGCCTCGTCCTCGAAGTTGTGCGCGGTGATCAGCGCGACCACCAGCTCACGGTGTTCCCGCATCAGCGCGTGCAGCGAGGTGATCCAGGCGCCGGTGAGCTCGTAGGTGGTCATGGTGTTGGACTCGTGGGTGGCTTCCCAATCGTCCACAAAGCCTTCGATGATGCCGCGGAACGGATCGACCACCGCCGCTCGGAACAACCCCGCTTTGTTGCCGAAATGGCGGAAGATCAAGGCTTCGCGCACCCCGGCCTGCTCGGCGATCTCTCGGGTGCTCGCCCCCGCGTAGCCGCGGGTGGCGAACAAGGTCCGGGCGCTGTCCAGCAACAGCCCGCGCACGACCGCAGACGGTCGACGCACCCGGATCGGCGGTGCAACTTCCTCCTTGGCGACAGTCACCGTGCTCCGTTCCTAGCAACGTTCTGAATGGTGCTCAGAAACCCGTCGGCAGACCCTTGAAGCACTCGTACTTACTGCCCTTGGGAGATCCGTACCCCTTCTCGGTAATGGTCAACGAGAAGTAGCAGTCGTTCTGCGTGGCGGGCACGCCCTTGTTGAACTTCAACGGCGGCGCCAACCCGTTCAACGTGTCTCCGTCGACCTTCCACAGCCCGTCGAGCACCATCTGCGTGGTGATCGGGCCGTTTCGGGCCTGCTCGTACACGTTGGCGATCGCGGCCTCGAACAACTTGCCGGAGGTCCAGGCGTTGATCGAGTCCTCGTCCACCTGCGAGCCCGGCGCGTAGGTGTTGTACGCGGCCTGGAACTCCTTGGTCCCCGGTGTGTCCGACGCGGTGAACGGGGCATCGCCGGTACCCAAGTACACGCCCTGGGCACGCAGGTTCGGGTCCTCGGCCGCGGTGGCGGACACCGCCAGTGCTGCGGTGGCCACCGGCGGGCTGTAGTTCAGTGCCCGGCACGAGCGGGACAGGCGCCCGCTTCCGGCGCCCTCCAGGGAGTAGAACACCACCTCGGCCTTGGCGCTCTTCATTGCCTGACACTCGGCGGTGTAGTCCGGATTGGTGATCGAGGAGACCTTGCGCAGCACGGTTTTCAGGCCGGACTGCGCGGCCATCGCCTCGAAATTCTTGTTGATGGTGCCGCAGATCGACGCCTCGACGCAGTAAATCAAGCCGGCGGTGGTGGCCTTTACCGAATGCGCCGCCTCCCGGATGCCACCGGTGTAGGCGGCCAGCGCGGACCCTCCCTGCGGGAACATCCACGGGTCGTTGAACCAGGCCGGTTCGATCAGGTCCCCGCCCACAAAGGGAATCTTGTTCTTGTCCGCGAAGGTCTGCCCGGCCGGGAATGTGGTCGGAATACCGGCCGCGATGATCGCGACGACGTGGTGACTGCGCACCAGTTCGGTGAGGTTGGAGGTGACCCGGGCGGGGTCGGCCCCGTCGTCCATCTGGTACATCTCCACCGGGTGGCACTGCACCCCGCCGTGGGTGTTCACAAAGCGCACCCACAGCGCCAGACCGGTGCGCAGGTTCGCGGTGGACGCACCGATGATGCCGGACGTCGGGGCAGTCTGACCCAGCGGCACCGGGGCCAGCGTCGCCTTGCAGGGCGAGTTCGGTCCGGTGGCAACGGCGGCCACGGGTTCGCCTGCCGCAGCGGCACCCTGCACCTTGGCCGTCTTCGGGGTCTTGCCGGTGGCGGCGACGGTGGTGCCGGCCGCCGGTGCACCGGCGGCGACCGTACCGCCCGCCGTTGGAACTGATGGTGCCTGCGCTGCGGCGGGTGCGGCAGCGGGCTGCCCACCCAGCAGGCTGTCCGCGCCGGCCGGAGTGGCGCCGACGCCCGCGCTGTCCCGGGTGACCGCGCTACGGGCGGAGCCGTCGGCCGCGTCGATCCGCGCGTCGGAGACACGCGTACCGCAGCCGGCCATCGGCAACGCAACCACCAACGCCAACCAGGCCCAGCGGCCTCGACGGGAAACTGCCATCTTGATCCCGGTCCTCTCGGGGGAACTGCTCACGTTCATGGCGTGGGTACCGGCGCGTGCGCGGCGCGGTGCCGGTGGTGGAAGTCCTCCAGGCGCACCGACGCGGGGCCTGTGCGTCGTTCGGTGAAGCGCGCCGCGGTGGTGGCGAACCATCGCTCATAGGCGCCCTGCGAGCCGATCGCCGCGAGGATCGCGGCCGCACCGAAGAACATCTGCAGAACCTGGAAGAAGTCCGGGTCGGTGATGTAGTTCGGCACCACAAAGAGCAGCAACGGCGCGACCACGGCGGCGGCCACGGTGCGCCGTCCGGAGATGGCCAGTACAGCCAGCACGATCAGCGACTGCACGAAGAAGTAGCTGTCGCTCTTCACCGCGCCGAACATCGAGGCGTACAGGGCGCCGCTGATCCCGGCCATGAAGCCGGCGATGCAGAACACCAGCACGCGGGAGACGTTCACCGCCAGACCCAACGTGGACAGCGCCACCGGCGCATCGGCCATGCCGCGGAGCAGTCGGCCGAGGCGGGAGCGTTCG
>DASXPS010000105.1 GCA_036493475.1 Sporichthyaceae bacterium
TGAGCAGGATGGCCTTGATCGGCAGCAGGATCGACCGGAAGGTCCGCACCAAGAGCAGGAACGTGACCAGCGCGATGATGCCCAGGCTGTACGGGAAGTTCTTGTAGACCGCGTTGATGTAGTCGGTGATGGTCGGGCCGATACCGGCCACGCCGACCACGCCGGGGATGTCCTTGACCGCCTTGTGCAGATCCGAGGCCACGTGCGCCTCGGTGGAGTCCACGGTTTCGTTGACCGGGATCACCTCGACCAGCGCGGTGCCGTCCTTGCGCCATTGGTCGTTGTCCGGTGCGTACGCGGCGGCCACGCCGGGCACGGCCTTCGCGGCGGCGATGACCTGTTGGGTCTCCGCGTTCAGGTCCCCACCGGAAACGAGCACCTCCATCGGTGAGACCACGCCGGCCGGCACGCCGCCGTCGCGCAGCGTGTGCAGCTGGGTGTACGCCGGCCCGGAGGTGGCCAGCGAGTCGGTCTGCGTCTGGCCGATCTTGATGCCGAAGATCGGCAGCATCAGCGTGACCAGCAGCGCGGTGGCCGCGGCCGCGGCCGGCCAGCGGAACCGGACGATGAATCGCGCCCAGGCGGTCCACGCCCGGGAGGCGTGGCTCTCGTTGCGGATGCGCGGCCAGTCCACCCGCGGACCGATGCCGCCGAGGATGGCGGGCAGCAGGGTGAGCACCACCGCCGTGGAGACCAGCGGGATCAACATGCCGCCGATGCCCATGCTGCGCAGCAGCGGGACCGGGATGACCAGCAGCGAGCACAGGCTGATGGCCACGGTGCCGGCGCTGGCCAGGACGGCGTGGCCCGCGTACTTCATCGCGACCTGCACGGCCTCGTGGTTGTCCCGGCCGTGCGCGCGCTCCTCACGCCAGCGGTTGACCAGCAGCAGCGAGTAGTCCACCGCCACGCCGAGGCCGACCAGCGCGATGAGGAACTGGACCACGAAGCTGATGTTGAACACGTAGGTGCCCAGCAGCACGATCGTGAACGTGTTCAGGATCGACACCGCGGCGATGGCCAACGGGATCAGCGCCAGGAACGAGGCGAACAGGAACACCAGTACGGCCATGGCGCCCAGGCCACCGAGCAGCGTCTCGGCGAGCAGGCTCGGACCGCTGTCGTCCGACCCGTTCTGGGACAGCTCGTAGTAGCCGGTGACACCCCAGTCGAAGCCGGTGTCGGTCTTGGCCTGCTCCAGCACCGGGCGCATGGCCACCGTGGGCAGCTTCTGGTCGAACGAGGCGAACTTCGGCGGGAACACCAACGCGTAGGTGGTGCGGCCGTCCTGCGTGAGGAACACCGGGTCGTGGGTAGTCGCGTAATCCACCATCCGGGTGTCCGGGGCGGCGTCGTGCAGCTTGATCATCACCGTGTCGATCTGCGCCTGCTGCGCGTCGACGGTGGTGTCCTGCGGGACGGTGACCACCACGATCGACGGCTGGTTGGACCCGCCGTTGCCGTAGGTGGCCAGGATCTGCTTCTCGGTCTCGTAGCCGGGCTGGCCGGGCAACGAGAAGTCCAGCGACAGCCGCTTGGATGTCTGGCCGGCGGCGAACACACCGACCAACATCAGCAGCACCCAACCGACGACCACCATGCGTCGGTGGCGCAGAACGAAACCGCCCAGCCGTTCCATGCGGATTGCTCCCCCGTTATCCGAATCCCACCGCGACGGTACGGGTCCGTACTAGGGCTGCCATCGGTTTTTCGGTTGATCTTGACCGGAACATCCGGACGCATTTCGCGGTGCGAACAGACTCAGCACAATCCCGGGGAAACGCCGCGAACCCGGTGGGCGTGTCGTCGGGGGTGCGTGGAAGAGTGCACCTGCGCGTTCCCCCACCAGCGCGCTCCACCGGCAGGAAGCGATTTCGCTGTGACCGGAAAGCATGCCGTTGTCGGCACACCACCGCCTGAACACCGTGCTCGTTTGGTGCAGCTGGCCTACACAATCCTGTCCCCCGCCCTCGGCCAGCGCCGTCATCGCCTGGCGCATGCGGCGGTGGATCATGCCTTGCTCGCCGTGCCGGCCGCGACGCAGGACACCGACTACCCGCGGCTGCGCGCCCGGGTGGTGCGTCGGGCGCTGGCCGCCGGACGGCACCGGGCGGCCGCGACCCGGCCGCCGCGGATCGCCGAGGCCCGCCGGGCCCGCGCCACGCCGGCCGGTGAGGAACTGGTTTGGCTCCTCCCCGCCGCCCGCGCCGCCTACGCCCTGCACCACTTGGAGGGCCTGGACGTGGACGCCACCCAGGAGTTGCTCGGCCAGTGCGGGGTCGGCGATCCCGCCGTGGCCACCGAACTGGCCGACCGCATCCAACTGGACGCGGTGCCCCGCACCGCGTTGCCCTCGGTCACCTTCGCCTGAGGCAACCACCTCAGGTCCGGAAGGCGCGCCAGTAGAGCTTGACGGCGAGGGGCGCGCAGACCGCGATGATGGCGACCATCCAGATCGATGTGTAGGCCGTCGCATGCAGGATCGGCCACGGCGAGTCCGGTGCGGGGTGGCCACCGGGGTTGTGGAACCGCTGGCGCAGCGCCTCGGACAGGGCGGTGGTCGGGTTCCACAGCGCGACCTGCCGCAGCCCGTCCGGCAAGGTGTTGTACGGCACGAACGTGCTGGCGATGAAGGTGATCGGGAAGATCGTGGTGAACGCGACGCCCTGCACCGCCTCGGGGGTACGGCACAGCGAGCCGAGCAGCACGCCGACCCAGATCATCGCGAACGCGAAGCCGATCATCAGCGCGAAGGCGATGACGGTGTCCACCGCACCGCCACGGATGCGCCAGCCGATGACCGCGCCGGTCACCGACATGAGGGTGATCGGCAGCAGCGAGCGCAACACATTGGCCACCGCGTGCCCGCACAGCACCGCGGCCGGATGAATGGGCATCGAATGGAATCGGTCGATGGCCCCGTTGTTGCGGTCGTTGGCCAACGCCATCGCGACGTTGAAACAACCGAACACGATGGTCTGGGCAAAGATCCCGCCCATCAGGAATTCCTTGTACGACCCGCCGCCGGGCACCGCGATGGCGCCGCCGAAAACGTAGGCGAACAGCAGCACGAACATGATCGGCTGGATGGTGGCGTCGGACAGCGCCTCGGGTTGGCGGCGCATGTGGATCAAACCGCGTCGGGCGATCACCCAGGTGTCCCCGACCAGCGTCGAGCGGCGCGGTGCCGCGACCGCAACGGTGCTCACGGCGTCTCCCCTTCCACGGCCTGACCGGTGAGGGCCAGGAAGGCGTCGTCCAGCGTGGGCTGCCGTAGGCCCAGGTCCTCCACCGCGATGCCCTCGAGGTTCAACAGCGTCGCCAACCGCGCGACGGCGGCCACGCCGCCGGTGACCGGTGCGGTCACCGATCGGGCCTCGACGTCGGTGTGCGGCACCGCGGCACTGATGCGATCCACGGCCTCGACCACGCGCGGCAGGTCGTGCGCATCGGTCACCACGACGTGGATTTGGTCACCGCCGACCTGGCGTTTGAGGCTGCGGGAGTCACCGCGGGCGATCACCCGGCCGTGGTCGACCACGACGATCTCGTCGGCCAACCGGTCGGCCTCCTCCAGGTACTGGGTGGTGAGCAGAATCGTGGCACCACCGGTGACCAACTTCTCCAGCACGTCCCACAACTCCAGCCGGGCCCGCGGATCCAACCCGGTGGTCGGCTCGTCGAGGAACAGCACCTGCGGGCGGGCGACCAGCGTGGCGGCCAGGTCGAGCCGGCGACGCATACCGCCGGAGTAGTGCTCGGCACGCTTGCTCGCCGTGTCGGCCAACGAGAACTGATCGAGTAACTCCCGCGCCCTCACCTTGGCGTTGCGCCGACCCAGGTGGTGCAGTTCACCGATCATCACCAGGTTCTCGTAGCCGGTGAGCTTGCCGTCCACGGTGGCGTCCTGCGCGGCCAGGCCGAGCGTGGCCCGCACCCCGATGGGGTCGGTGGTCACGTCGATGCCGGCGACACGGGCGGTGCCCGCGGTGGGGGCGGTCAGCGTGGTGAGGATGCGCACCGCGGTGGTCTTGCCCGCCCCATTGGGCCCGAGCAGGCCACACACACGACCCCGCGGGACCGACAGGTCGACGCCGGTGAGTGCGAGCTTGTCCCCGTAACGCTTGACCAGTCCGTGCGCCTCGATGGCCAGGTCCATGGTCACCGGACGAGGGAATCACACCGCGGAACAACACACCAACGGATTAGCGGGGATGGTGGCGCCGGGGCGCGCGTCCCGGCGGCTGACGGGGCGTCTGTTGTGCCGGAAATATGGGGATCTGCCGGGCTACCGTTTGCTTGGGCTCGACCGTCAACGGCTCGCCATGATGGCGCAGTGACACGGGGCCGTCCCCACTGAGCACGGTGTAGGACGCGCTGTCCCGGTCGATCTCCACCCGAAGCCGCGCGCCGCGGTAGAGCAACGAGAAGCACAACCCCGTCAGCCCGTCCGGCAACCGCGGGGCGAAGGCCAGCTGGTCACTGTGGTCACGCAGCCCACCGAAGCCCGCCACCAGCGCCAGCCAGGTACCCGACAGCGAGGCCAGGTGCAGGCCGTCGCGGGTGTTGCGCCCGAGGTCGTGCAGGTCCACGAACGCGGCCTCCGCGGCGTAGTCCAGCGCCAGGTCCAGGTGACCGACCTCGGCCGCCACCACCGCCTGCGTGGCCGCGGACAACGACGAGTCACGCACCGTCAGTTCCTCGTAGTAGTCGAAGTTGCGGCGCTTGGTCTCGAGATCGAAGTGGTGCCCGCGCAGGTGCAGGGCCAGCACCAGGTCGGCCTGCTTGACCACCTGCTTGCGGTACAGGTCGAAGTAGGGGACGTGCAGCAGTAACGGGTACGGGTTGTCCGGCAGGGCGGCGAAATCCAGCCTCGCGTGGCGGGTGAAGCCCTCCGACTGCGGGTGGATGCCCAACTCCTCGTCGTAGGGGATGAACATGTCGTCCGCCGCCCGCCACCAGGAAGCGATGTCGCCCGGCCCGACCTCGAGCGCGGTGGCGTCCTGCGGATGCCGTTCCGCGCAATCGGCGGCCCCGCGAAGATTGTGTTGGACCATCAGATTCGTGAACACGTTGTTGTCGCTGATCGCGCTGTACTCGTCGGGCCCGGTGACCCCGTCGATGCGGAATGCGCCATCGGTGTCGAAGTGGCCCAACGACATCCACATGCGCGCGGTCTCGACCAGAATCGGCAGCCCGACGGTGCGGGCGAACTCCTCGTCGCCGGTGGCGTTGATGTAGCGCAGCACCGCGTCCGCTATGTCCGCATTGACGTGGAACGCGGCGGTGCCGGCCGGCCAGTAGGCCGAGCACTCCGCACCCGTGATGGTGCGCCAGGGGAACGCCGCACCGGCCAGGTGCAAGCTCGCCGCTCGTTGCCGGGCGCTGAGCAGGCAGTCCGCACGCCAGCGCAGTTCGTCGGCGGCGGCGTGCGGAGTGGTGTAGGTGAGCACCGGGAGCAGGAAGGTCTCGGTGTCCCAGAAGCAGTGCCCGTCGTAGCCGGTGCCGGTGAGGCCCTTGGCGGGCACCGGTCGGCGCTCCGCGCGGGTGCTCGCGCAGTGCACGTGGAACAGCGCGAAGCGCACCGCCTGTTGCAGTTGCGCATCCCCGTCCACCCGCACGTCGGCGCGATCCCAGAAGTCCCCCAGCGCGGCGGCCTGGTCCTGCAGCAGCCCCGCCCAGCCGCGGGCCCCGGCCGCGGTCAGCGCCGCCTCGACCTGATCCCGCACCGCAGCCGGGGAGCGCCGCGCGGACCAGCCATAGGCCAGGTACTTGGTCATCCGCAACCGCTCGCCGGGATCGAGTTGGGCGACCACCGCGACCCGGCCCAGGTCGCCGCCGGCCTCTACCCGGGTGGTGATGCCCTCGGGCCCGTCGATCTCGTGGTCCATGGCCGCGGCCATGCGCAGCCCGCTGCGCCGCGTGGAGTGCAGCAGGGTCACCCGCAGGTCGTCGACGAAGGCGTCCTCGGCGACCAGTGGCGTGCCCAGCTGCGCAGCCACCCGCGGGTCGCCGCTGCGCGCGGGCATGTCCTCGTTGGCCACCAACTCCGACTGCAACACGACCTGCACGGCGGCATCCAGCGGTTCGATCTCCACCCGGATCGCGGCGATGGCGCGTTGGGTCAACGAGACGATGCGCCGGCTGCGCAGCCGGACGCGGGCCCCGGACGGAGAGGTCCACTCCGCGGTGCGGTGCAACACGCCGGTGCGCAGGTCCAAGCGGCGCTGGTGGTCGTGCAGGTCGCCGTAGCGAATGTCGAACGGCTCGTCGTCGACGAGGATCCGGATCAGCTTGCCGTTGGTGACGTTGACGATGCTCTCGCCGGTCTCCGGGTAGCCGTAGCCGGCCTCCGCGTAGGGCAACGAACGCAGCTCGTGGAACGAGTTCAGGTAGGTGCCCGGCGCACCGTAGGGCTCCCCCTCGTCGAGATTGCCGCGCAATCCCAGGTGCCCGTTGGACAACGCGAACAAGGATTCAGCCTGGGCCAACACGTCCAGATTCAGCGTGGTCTCGCGCAGCGACCACTCGTCCACCGGGTACGCGTCCTGGCTGATCACCGGTACGGACTAGGCCAGCAGTTCGGCGAGGTCGCGGACCACCAGGTCGGCGCCGGCCGCCCGCAATGCGGCGCCCTGCCCGACCCGGTCCACCCCGATCACGCAACCGAAGTGACCGGCCCGGCCCGCGGACACCCCGGCCAGCGCGTCCTCGAAAACCGCGGCCGCGGGCGCGTCCACCCCGAGCGCCGCGGCGCCGGCCAGGAAGGTGTCCGGGGCGGGCTTGCCGGGCAGCTTGCGTTCGGCGGCCACCACCCCGTCGATGCGCGCGTCGAACAGGTCCTCGATCTGCGCGGCGGCCAGCACCTTGGTCGCGTTGGCGCTGGAGGTGACCACACAGGTGGCCAGGCCGTGCGCGCGGACCGCCCGCACGTAGTCCACCGATCCCTCATAGACGTGCACGCCCTTGGTCGTGATCAGCTCGGTGACCAGGTCGTTCTTGCGGTTGCTCAGGCCCCAGACGGTCTGCTGATCCGGCGGGTCCTGCGGCGATCCCTCGGGCAGCTCCAGGCTGCGCGAGGCGAGGAAGTCCCGGGTGCCCGCCAGTCGCGGCTTGCCGTCCACGAAACGTTCATAGTCGTGCGCGGTGAACGGGATGAACTCCGGGCCGTCGCGTTTCTCCAGCAACTGCAGATATTCATCGAAGGCCAGTTTCCAGGCCTGCTCGTGCAGTTCGGCGGTGCGGGTGAGCACCCCGTCCAGATCGAACAGGCAGGCGCGGATCGCGCCGGGCAAGCCGCCGAAGCCCGTGGCCGGGGAATGTTGGGTGGGCGTCGACACACGGACCTCCCTGCCTAATAAGCGCGCAAGCGCGCCCCTACCCCGATGGCCGGCCGAACATGCCGGCGGATACCCACCGTCCGGCGCCGGCATCTGGTGTGACCTCCCCCTGCCCCGGCCGGCAGGATCCTGCAATGCAGGCATGGCAGGTGGCCGGGAACGGCGAGATCGCGGATGTGCTCCGGCTCGACGACATCGCGGTGCCCGAGCCGGGGCCCGGACAGCTCCTGGTACGGGTGCGCGCGACCGCGGCGAACTTCCCCGACGTGCTGATGATCCGCGGGGCCTACCAGGAAAGACCCGAGTTGCCTTTCACGCCGGGGCTGGAGTTGTGCGGCGACGTGGTCGCGCTGGGACCGGACGTCACCGGCCCGCCGATCGGTGCCCGGGTGATGGGCACCACCGTGCTCCCGCACGGTGGCTACGCCCAGTACGCGATTCTGGACGCCGCGTACGCCTACCCTGCCCCGGCGGAGTTGGCCGACGCCGCCGCGGCCGGTTTTCTGATTGCCTATCAGACGAGCTGGTTCGCACTGCATCGGCGAACCCAACTGCGCGCCGGGGAAACGCTGCTGGTGCAGGCCGCTGCCGGTGGCGTGGGCAGCGCGGCGGTGCAATTGGGCAAGGCGGCGGGCGCCCGGGTGATCGGGGTGGTCGGCGGAGCGGAGAAAGCCAAGGTCGTGGCCGAGCTCGGCGCCGACGTGGTCATCGACCGGCACACCGAGGACGTGGTCGCCGCGGTGAAGGCCGTCGCGCCGGCCGGCGTGGACGTCGTCTACGACCCGGTCGGTGGCGCGGCCTACCAGCAGGCCACCAAATGCGTCGGCTTCGAAGGTCGCATCCTGGTCATCGGCTTCGCCGGTGGCGAGATCCAGCAGGCCGCACTGAATCACGTGCTGGTGAAGAACTACTCGGTGATCGGGCTGCACTGGGGGCTTTATCGCAGCCGCAAACCGCAGGTGATTGCCGAGTGCCACGAGGCGTTGTTGCCGCTGGTTTCCGCCGGCGCCATCCGACCGCTGGTCGGCGAACAGCACGGGCTGAGCGAGGTGCCCGCCGCCCTGCAGCGACTGGCCGACGGGGCGACCGTGGGCCGCGTCGTCATGGTCAGCTCCGATAGCCCGGCGGGTTGATGTCGTCCACGTAGAGGTCGGCCTGCAGGCTACCGCCGGGCACCACGTCGTACACCGAGAGATCGGTGACCCCGTGCGCGACCAACACGTCCTCGCAGAGGAACTGGTTGCCGGTGCACTCCCGGGACGGCGAGGTGAGGATCTTGTAGGCGGCGTCGGCATACACCTCGGGTTTGCGCGCCCGGGCCATCGCCGCGTCACCGCCGAGCAGGTTGCGCACCGCGGCGGTGGCCACCAACGTGCGTGGCCACAGCGTGTTCGAGGCAACACCGGCGTCGGCCAACTCGGCGGCCAGGCCCAGCGCGGTCAGCGTCATACCGAACTTGGCCACGGTGTATCCGGTGTGCGCACCCAGCCACTCGGGGCGCAGGTCGATCGGCGGGGACAGCGTGAGCACGTGCGGGTTGGTGCCTCGCTTCAGGTGTGGGATGCAGGCCTTGGAGAGCACGAACGTGCCGCGCGCGTTGATCGACTGCATCAGGTCGTAGCGCTTCAGGTCCAACGCCTCGGTCGGGCGCAGGTCGATGGCGCTGGCGTTGTTCACGCAGATGTCGATGCCACCGAACTTCGCGACGGTCGCGGCCACGGCGTCGGCCACCGAGGCCTCGTCGCGCACATCGCCGAGGATCGGTAACGCCTGCCCACCGGCGGCCTCGATCTCCGCGGCCGCGGTGTAGATGGTGCCCTCGAGCTTGGGGTGTGGCTCCGCGGTCTTTGCGATGAACGCGACATTCGCGCCGTCGCGAGCCGCGGCCAGCGCGATGGCCAGACCGATGCCCCGGCTGGCCCCGGAGATCAGCAACGTGCGTTCCTTCAACGTGCCGGTCATTCCGGGCCTCCCGGGGCGAGGAAAACGGGGTCGAGTCATCCTAGGGACCGGTCAGCCGCAGCCTGACCAGCGGGTAATAAGGTGCTGGGGACCGGTCCTGACCGGCCGAGTTGTGGAGGGTCGATGGCCGGCGAGACCTGGCTGCGGGTGGTGATCTACCGCGCGAACGACGCAGGCGACCAGGCCGCCGTCAGCTACCTCAAGGACAGCACCACGGCCACGCTGGCGGTGCTGGAGAAGCGACCCGGCTTCCGGCTCGGGTACTGGGGCATCGATCCCGATGAGGGCACCATGGCCGCGGTCACCTACTGGTCCAGCCTGGACTCGATCCACCGGGCGCACGCCGCGTTGGCCATGTTGGACGCGGAGCGCGCGCAGCACGGCATCACTGTGCAGAGCACGCAGAACCTGCAGCTGTTCGCGGTGCCCGAGTACCTCGAGTCCGACGACGAGGACGGTCCCCGACACAGGCGACCTCTGTTCGGTCGGCGCGGATGACGGCACACAAACGTGCGACTGTTCGCGGGGCGCCGCAGTGGGGCCCGGCACTGAGGATGGGTGAATGACGGAACTGGTGCTCGGCGGGGAATTCCCCACGCCGACGACCGAGCAGTGGCAGGGGCTGGTGGCCAAGATCGTGGCCCGGTCCGGGGTCGAGGGCGACGCCATCGACGCGTTGACCTCGCACACCGCGGACGGCATCCCGATCGCTCCGCTGTACACCGCGGCGGTCGACGCCCCGCCGACCGGTCTGCCCGGCTTTTTCCCGTTCACCCGTGGCCGGACCACGGACGGCCTGCGGGCCGGCTGGGATGTACGCGCGCACTTCGCCGATCCGGACCCGAAGAACCTCTCCGAGACCGCCTTGGTCGACCTGGACGGTGGCGTCAGCTCGCTGTGGCTGCAACTGGGTGCGGGCGCCATCGCAGTGGGTGATTTGCCGGCCGCGCTGGATGGCGTGCTGTTGGATCTGGCCGGGATCTGTCTGGATGCCGGCGGAGAGGCGATCCCCGCCGCCGAGGCCTACCTGAAGCTGGCGGCCGATTCCGGGGTGGACGGCGCCGCCCTCACCGGGTGTCTCGGCCTGGACCCCTGGGGCATCGCGGCCCGCACCGGCCACGCCGCCGATATCGCGTCAGATGCCGACGCCGCCGCGGAACTGGCGCGCCGGGTGGCCGCCGAGCACCCCGGCTTGCGGGCGCTGGTGGTCGACGCGCTGCCGTACCACGACGCGGGCGCGACCAACGCCGAGGAGATCGGCCTGGCGTTGGCCGGTGGCGTCGCCGCGCTGCGCGCGCTGACCGACGCCGGGCTGGACGTGGCCGGCGCACTGAACCAGATCGAGTTCCGACTCTCCGCGACCGCCGACCAATTCGCCACGGTGGCCAAGCTGCGCGCGGCCCGGCGCACCTGGGCCGCGGTGGCCGCCGAGTGCGGCGAGCGTGGGCCCGCGGCCGGCATGCGCCAGCACGTGGTGACCGGCTGGCCGATGATGACCAAGCACGACCCGTGGAACAACATGCTGCGCACCACCTTGGCCTGCTTCTCCGCGTGTGTGGGTGGCGCGGATGTGATCACCGTGCGCCCGTTCGACGCGGCGCTGGGTCGCCCGGATGTGCTGGCCCGACGCGTCGCCCGCAACACCCCGGCGCTGCTGCTCGAGGAGTCGCACGTCGGCGCGGTGCTGGACCCGGCGGGCGGGTCCTGGTTGCACGAGGCACTGAGCGAGGAGTTGGCCGGCGCCGCGTGGGCGGTGTTCACCGATATCGAGAAGGCCCGCGGGCTGGCTGCGGGGTTGGCGGACGGATCGGTCGCGGCACGCATCGAGCGCTCCCGGCGCGAACGGGTGGCGGCGCTCACCTCCGGCAGCGAAAGCATCGTCGGGGTCACCGTGTTTACCTTGCCGGACGAGAAGTTGCTCCAGCGACCGCCGGCCGCCGCGCCGCCCAGCGGCGGGTTGCCGCGTATCCGTTGGGAATCGGAGTACTCCAAGGTGGCGCCGTGATCCCCGACTTCAGTTCCCTGCCGCTGCCTGCGCCATCCGCCAACGGCGCGACGTTCCCGGACACCGAGGCGTGGGTGACCCCGGAGGGCATCGACGTGGCCGCGCTGTACACCGCGGCCGACCTCGGCGACGTTGACTTCCTCAACACGCTGCCGGGCATCGCGCCGTTCCTGCGCGGGCCTTACCCGACCATGTACGTCAACCAGCCGTGGACCATCCGGCAATACGCGGGCTTCTCCACCGCGGAGGAGTCGAACGCCTTCTACCGGCGCAATCTGGCGGCGGGTCAGAAGGGTCTGTCGATTGCGTTCGACCTGCCCACGCACCGCGGTTACGACTCCGACCACCCGCGGGTGCCCGGCGATGTGGGCATGGCGGGCGTGGCGATCGACTCCATCCTGGACATGCGCCAGCTGTTCGACGGCATCCCGCTGGATCAGATGAGCGTGTCGATGACCATGAACGGCGCGGTGCTGCCGATCCTGGCGCTCTACGTGATCGCCGCCGAGGAACAGGGTGTGCCGCCGGAGAAGCTCACCGGGACCATTCAGAACGACATCCTCAAGGAGTTCATGGTCCGCAACACCTACATCTATCCGCCCGGCCCGTCGATGCGGATCATCTCCGACATCTTCGGGTTCACCTCCCGGAACATGGGAAAGTTCAACTCGATCTCCATCTCCGGCTACCACATCCAGGAGGCCGGGGCCACCGCCGATCTGGAGCTGGCCTACACGCTGGCCGACGGCCTGGAGTACCTGCGTGCCGGTGTCGCGGCGGGCCTGGACATCGACGTGTTCGCGCCGCGGTTGTCGTTCTTCTGGGCGATCGGCATGAACTTCTTCATGGAGGTCGCCAAGATGCGGGCCGGGCGCCTGCTCTGGGCGAAGATCGTGCGGTCACAAGGTGCGAAATCCGAGAAGTCGCCGGCGCTGCGCACGCACTGCCAGACCTCCGGTTGGTCGTTGACCGCGCAGGACGTGTTCAACAATGTGGTGCGCACCTGCGTGGAGGCGATGGCCGCCACCCAGGGCCACACCCAGTCGCTGCACACCAACGCGTTGGACGAGGCGTTGGCGCTGCCCACCGACTTCTCCGCGCGCATCGCGCGCAATACGCAGTTGTTGTTGGCCCGCGAGTCAGGCACCTGCCGCTCCATCGACCCGTGGGGTGGTAGCGCCTACGTGGAAAAGCTCACCCACGACCTGGCGCACCAGGCCTGGGCGCGTATCCAGGAGGTGGAGGACGCCGGCGGCATGGCCAAGGCCATCGAGGCGGGTCTGCCGAAGATGCGCATCGAGGAGGCCGCCGCCCGCACCCAGGCACGCATCGACTCCGGCACCCAGACGGTGATCGGGGTCAACAAGTACCGGGTGTCGAGCGACAACGACATCGAGGTACGTGCGGTCGACAACCGGGCGGTGCGCGAGGCCCAGTTGGCCAAGTTGGCCCGGCTGCGCGCGGAGCGCGACGAGGAGGCCTGCCGGGCCGCGCTGGCCCGGCTCACCGAGATCGCCGGGATGGACGTCCAGCCCGGCGCCGGCGACGACGTGAACCTGCTTGCCGCGGCCATCGACGCGGCCCGCAAGCACGCCACCGTCGGGGAGATGTCCGACGCCATGGAAAAGGTGTTCGGCCGCTACGCCGGCACTATTCGTACGATCAGTGGCGTGTACCGCAGTGAGGCGAGCGGCAACCCGCAGGTCGCGACGGTCCGGGAGGCCGCCGCGGAGTTCGAACGGGCCGAGGGCCGCCGACCCCGCATCCTGGTCGCCAAGATGGGCCAGGACGGACACGACCGCGGCCAGAAGGTGATCGCCACGGCCTTCGCCGACCTCGGTTTCGACGTCGACGTCGGCCCGCTGTTCTCCACCCCGGAGGAGGTGGCCCGCCAGGCCATCGAGGCGGATGTGCACGTGATCGGGGTGTCCTCGTTGGCCGCCGGTCACATGACCCTGGTGCCCGCCCTCAAGCAGGCGCTGGCCGACCTCGGCCGCCCGGACATCATGGTGGTCGTCGGCGGCGTGATCCCGCCGCAGGACGTGCAACCGCTGCGCGACGCGGGCGCGGCCGCGGTGTTCACCCCCGGCACCGTGATCCCGGACGCCGCGCTGGAACTGATCGACGCGCTGCGCGCCCAATCCGACGCCGCGTGAAAGATCCGGACGCCCTCGCCGCGGAGGTCCGGGACGGCTCCCGCACCGCGATCGGCCGCGCCATCACGCTGGTCGAGTCCACCCGGGCCGACCACCGCGAGGTGGCCGCGGCGCTGCTCGACCGGCTGGACCCGTACGCGAACGAAGCCCGGCGGGTGGGCATCACCGGAATGCCCGGCGTGGGCAAGTCGACGTTCATCGACGGGTTCGGCTCGTTCCTGACCCAGCAGGGGCACCGGGTCGCGGTGGTGGCCGTGGACCCGTCCTCGGCGCGCAGCGGCGGCTCCATCCTGGGCGACAAGACGCGCATGGCCCGGCTGGCCAACGACCCGAACGCCTTCGTCCGCCCGGCGCCGACCGCGGGCAGCCTGGGTGGGGTGACCCGGGCCACCCGGGCCTCGATGACGGTGCTGGCCGCCGCAGGCTACGACGTGCTGCTGGTGGAGACCGTGGGCATCGGTCAGTCGGAGACCGCGGTCGCCGAGATGGTCGACACCTTCCTGCTGCTGACCCTGGCCCGTACCGGCGACCAGCTCCAGGGGATCAAGAAGGGCGTGCTCGAACTGGCCGACGTGGTCGCGGTCAACAAGGCGGACGGTCCGCACGAGGGCGACGCGCGCACCGCGGCCCGCGAGCTGGCCGGCACCATGCGCCTGCTCGGCCCGGATGAGACCGGGTGGATCGCGCCGGTGCTCACCTGCAGTGGGCTGACCGACGTCGGCCTGCCCGAGGTGTGGGACGCGCTGGGCAAGCACGTGGAGCACCTGCGCCGGGCCGGGGCGCTGGACGAACGCCACCGCAACCAACGCGTCGAGGCAATGTGGGCCACCGTGCGCGACGACCTGGACCGACGGCTGCGCGAACATGGCGAGGTTCGGGCGCTGGCCACCCAACTGGAAGCGCAAGTGCGAGCCGGCGAACTGTCCCCGGTTCACGCCGCGGACGCGGTGGTGGATCGCTTCCTGCACACCTGAGACGGTGGTGCTGTCGCACGTCCAGCGGGGGCCCGGGTCGTTAGTGGATCCGCAAACGGGGCAGCGACTGGTCATGGGCACCTTCCAGCTGGAGACCACCGAACCCGGCCTGGTCAGCGGGATTGGCGCGCCCGCCCATGCTTACGATGTATGGCGCACCGTCGCGCCGACCCTGCAGCGCTCCCCCCTCGGACCGAGTGACATGCCCATCGGATTCGCCGCTCGTTATTCCCCGGCTGTGCTCCCCCTGGAGGTCAGCGGGGACTGGTATGACGTGGTCGAGCTCGATGAGGACAAGGTCGGCGTGGTGGTGGGCGACTGCATCGGCAAGGGCCCGGTCGCGGCCGCGGTGTTGGACCAACTGCGCAGCGCCTGCCGGGCGCTGTTGTTGCAGGCCAAGGGGCCGGCCGAGGTGCTCGCCGCGCTGGACGACTTCGCCGTGCTCACCCCGAACGCGGAGCGCACCAGCGTGTTCTGCGCGGTCATCGACCAGTGCTACGGACACCTCGAATACGCCTCGGCCGGGCTCCCGCCCGGCGTGTTGGTGCACGCCGACCACACCATCGAGTTGCTCTCCGACGTCCACTCGGTGCCGCTGGCCACGCTGCCCGGGGTGGTGCGCACCCGGGCGTCAGCGACGCTGCGCACCGGGTCGGTGCTCGCCATGTACACCGATGGCCTGGTGCAGCGCCGCCGGGAGCACCCGAATAACGGGATCGACCGACTCACCGCTGCGGTCGCGGTCGCCATGCGGCTGGACGACGAGGACGAGATGGCCGCTGAAGTGCTGGAGCGCTCGCTCACTGCGGGCGGCCACGCCGAGGACGTGGCGCTGTTGCTCTACCGACACCGCAGCCCCGCGCCATTTCACACCCTGCTGGCGCCGGATGCCGCGGAGCTGGCCGTCGCTCGTGCCGCGCTACGCGAGTGGCTGGGCACGGTCGGGGTCGGGGAGCGTGATGCCACCGCGGTGCTCATTGCCGCCGGGGAGGCCTGCGCGAACGCCATCGAACACGGATACGCGTTTTCCGGGAGTCGCAACGTCGAACTGTGGGCGTGCCTCGTGGCCGGCCGCCTGAACCTGTTGGTTCGGGACGAAGGGGTGTGGAAGGTGCCAACGGCCGGCGGCAACCGAGGTCGCGGTCGTCACTTGATGGAACACCTGATGGACCGTGCCGTTATCGTCGGCGGCCCGGAGGGAACCCTTGTCCGGTTGCGTAAGGAGCTTGATCGTGCCGTCTGACGTGCCTGCCGAGGCTTTTGCCGTCTCCGTCGACGGAGCCGCCGTCACTGTGCTCGGCGAGGTCGATCTGGCCACCGCGCCCCGATTGCGCAGTGCGTTGGCCGAGGCCGCCTCGGCCGGTACCGCGTTGCAGGTGGACCTGCGCGCAGTGCGCTACCTGGACAGCGCCGGCATGGCCGCCCTGTTCGAATACGCCGGGGGCGGTGGTGGCATGCAGGTGACGGTGGAAAAGGACTCGATCGTCGCCCGGGTGCTGGAGATCGGCGGCCTGGCCGAGGCCGCGCGGGTCGACCTGGTCTGAGTCACCCGGCGCCCATCCCGGTCACGTCCACCCGGTACTCCCCGCGGCCCGGCCACTCCGCGCTCATCGCGAACCGGTCGCCGCGGATCAGGCTCTCCCGGTACTCCACCGGGGCGCCGTCCAGACAGCCGATGCGCTCCACCGCCAACGCCGCGGTGCCCGCGCGCAACCCGAGCAGCCGGCGTAGCTCCGGCGGCGGCAGCACCGCGCGGATCACCTCACGGGACCCGGTCAGCCGCGCGCCGGTGAGCCGGGCCAGCTCGTCGTAGAGGCCGGAGTGGCCGAACTGCCCGCCCAGCAGTGGTTCGGCCAGGTCGCGCAGCAGCCAGGTCCGGTCGTGCGCCAACGGCTCGGAGTCGGCCAACCGCAGCCGCTCCAGGAACACGAACCCGGTGTCCTCGGCGACGCCGAGCCGGGCCGCCACCGCGGCGTCGGTGCGGGTATCCAGCACCAGCACCTGGCTGCGCTGTTCCGCGCCGGTCATCTCCACCGAGCGGAACAGGGAGTACAGCGCACCGAGGGGTTGCTGCAGCTCCGGCCGGCTCACCGAACTACCGCGGCCGCGGGCGGAATCGATGACCCCGTCGCGGCGCATACGACGCAGCGCCTCCCGCACCGTGTGCCGGCTGACCTGATACTGCTCGGCCAGCTCGAACTCGCCGGGGAACGCCGTCTCAAAGGCGCCGGCGTCCATCCGACGTTGCAGATCGGCCTCGAGCTGCTGCCACAGCGGAGTGGAGTTGGCGCGGTCCAGCGCGCGCGGCCGAACCCGCTTGACCATGCGCACCCCTCAACCACTCGTTGCGAGCAGCCTAGACGAGCTATTGTACGTACATATGGGTGGAGGAGGAGCGCGATGATCCTCAAGCAGTACTACCTGGGTTGTCTGTCCCAGGCCTCCTATCTGGTTGCGGACTCGCAGTCCCGACGTGCGGTGGTGGTCGACCCGCGCCGCGATGTGGACGAGTACCTCACCGACGCGGCCGCCGAGGGCTTGCGCATCGAACTGGTGCTGCTCACCCACGTGCACGCCGACTTCATCCCCGGCCACACCGAGTTGGCACAACGCACCGGCGCGGACATCGCCATGGGCGAGGTGTCCCCGGTGACGTTCCCGATCCGGCGACTGGCCGACGGCGAGCGCATCGAACTGGGCGATCCGGCGACCGGAGTGGTGCTGCAGGTGCTGTCCACCCCGGGGCACACCCCGGAGTCGATCACGCTGGCCGTGTTCTCCCATGGCGCGGACACCGCGCCGCACGCAATCCTCACCGGGGACACGCTGTTCCTCGGCGACGTCGGCCGTCCGGACCTGCTCGGCTCGGCCGGGCGCAGCTCCGAGGACATGGCCAAGGACCTGTACCGCTCGCTGCGCACCAAGATCCTGCCGTTGCCCGATCAGGTGCTGGTCTATCCCGGTCACGGCGCGGGCAGCGCCTGCGGCAAGGCGCTGTCCAGCGACACCGTGTCCACCCTCGGTGCGCAGCGCGGCTCGAACTACGCGTTGGCGCCGATGACCGAGGACGAGTTCGTGCAGGTGGTCACCCACGGCCTGGGTGCCCCGCCCGCGTATTTCGCCGAGGAGGTGGCGGTCAATCGGGCCGGGCATCTGCCCTTCGACGCGGAGCTGCCGGTGCAGCACGTCGACGCGATCACCGCGGTGCGCCACCACGAGCGGCTGGGTTATCTGCTGCTGGACGTGCGCGACGATCAGGCCTTCGCCGCCTCCCATCTGCGCGGCGCCATAAACGTGGGCCTGTCCGGCCGCTTCGCCGAGTACGCCGCGGCCCTACTCGCCACCGAACAACCGGTGGTGCTGATCGGCTCCGAGGATCAGTGTGCCGAGGCGCGGCTACGACTGTCCCGGGTCGGCGTCGACCTGATTGCCGCTCAGCTGTCCGACCTGCACGAACTCATTGCCCACCCGGAGCTGATGGTGTCCTCGTCCCGACTGACCGTGCGTCAGGCCACCGAGGCCGTGGCTGCCCACCCGGACCTGCAGGTGGTCGACGTGCGGGCGCCGGGCGAGCACGCGGGCGGCGCACTGCCCGGCGCGGTCAACCTCAACGTGACGCAGTTGCGCACCACGATGGACTCCCTCGACCGGTCGCGGCCGGTGCTGGTGCACTGCGCGGGCGGTTACCGCTCCATCGCTGCGTCCAGCCTGCTGGAGGCCAACGGTTTCACCGACGTCTCCGACCTGCTGGGCGGTTGGGCCGCCTGGGCCAAGGAGCACGCGCTGGCGTGACGGCTATCCGGTCAGGATGGTGATCAGGTCCAGGCTGCCCAGCGCCAGCACGCCGAGCGCCAGGGTGAGCATGGCCGGCCCCGCGGTGACCACATGACGGTGCCGGGCGGCCCCGCTGATCTGCTCGGCACGTAACCGACCCAGATAGGCGGCGAGCAACGCCACGACCGCGGCCACCGCGGCGGCGGCCATGCGCAGCACGTCCTCCCGGTTGAGGTTGCGCACCAAGAGCAGGGCGCCGTTGCTGAGCGCCGCGAGCGCGGTGCGATCCCAGGACAGCAGCGTGCGTTCGGCCTGCAGGCCGGGGCGGTCCTCGCGCAGCACGCTCACAGCTTGCCGCCGGCGTGCAGCAGCAGGATCACCACCGCGGCGCCGACCAGACCGACAGCCACGCCGAGCAGCACCGGTTGATGGGAGCGCGGCAGGTCCTCGCCGCGACGCATGGCCGCTTGCACCGCCTGCCAGCGACGGATGCTGGTCACACACACCAGGATGCCGAGGCAGGCGAGCACCACCGCCAAGGTCCGCTGCGTGGTGGTGGCATGGTTATTGCCCGCCACGTGCACCAGGGCCACCGCGCCGGCGAGCAGGCCGAGCGCGGTGCGCATCCAGGCGAGAAAGGTGCGCTCGTTGGCCAGGGTGAAGCGGTAGTCCGGGTCGGCCTCAGTGTCCTCCGGGAGCACCGGACGGTCCCCGGCCCGGCGCACCCACGGCGACAGCTTCGCCATCACCACCTCCGCACCGACCTTCTCACGTGCCGCGCCGTCAGCCGGTGATGCCGGCCAGGTGGATCACCGTCAGTGCGGTGCCCGCCACCAACACCCACCCACCGAACCCGACCAGCAACGCCCGGCCGCCGGCCCGGGCCAGCACCCGTCGGTGGATGCCGGTGCCCAGGCCGACCAGGGCGGCGACCAGGGCGATGTGCTGGGCGTACTGCAGCGCGCTCAGCGTGGGCGAAGGCAACCACCCGGTGCTGTTCAGCGCCGCCGCCGCGATGAAGCCGAGCAGGAACACCGGCAGCACCGGCGGCCTGTGCAGCGTTGCCTCCGGGTGGGTCCGGCGTGCCCGCACGCCAAGGACCGTGACCAGCGGCAGCAGGAGGGCCACTCGCGACAGCTTGATCACCATGGCCACGGTCAGCGCGCCGGGCACCGCCTGCGCGGTGGCCACGGTCTGCCCGACGTCGTGCACGCTGGCCCCGACCCAACTGCCGAACTGCACGGGGTCCAGGCCCAGCACGCCGTGCAGCGCGGGCAGCACAAAGATGGCCAGGCTGCCGCACAGGGTGACCAGCGCGACCGCCACCGCGACGTCATCGTCGTCCGCGTCCACCACGGAGCGCACCGCGGCCACCGCAGAGGCGCCGCAGATCGAGTAGCCACTGGCCAACAGCAGCGAGCGAGCCGAGGAGAGCCCCAGCAGCCGGCCGAGCGCGAGCATGCCGCTGAACGTGACGCCCACGGTGACCGCGACCAGCAGCGCGCCGGCCGGGCCGATCGCGCGCAGGGTGGCCGCGGACAACGAGAAGCCGAGCAGCACCACCGCGAGCCGCAACACCCGGTGCCCGGCCAGGTGCGTGCCTGGATGCAGCGCGTCGGTGTGCAGCCCGGCGTTGGCCAGCAGCGCGCCCAGCAGCACGGCGCAGGTGGCCGGATTCAGTCCAGGGAGAACATCGGCGATGCCGAACGCGAGCGCGGTGCACAGCGCGACCACGGACAGGCCGGGCAGCACGTCGAGGCCGGGGCGGTGGCGCGGAGTGCGGCAGTCCGGTCGGCACCGGTAGACGGGCAGCCTCGGCCGGGCGAGCAGCCGGTCGCTCACCCGCAGCGTGGTCATCGCACCTCCGCGTCCCATCAAATGTACGTACAAATGATAGGCCGGCGGGAATCCTGGCGCCACGCGGTTCGCGGGTTTATTGTACGGACAAAGATCACACTCCGAGGGGCGCGCGGGGGGCAGATGCGGTACGGATTCGCGATCGACCAGCGGACCTGCATCGGCTGTCATGCCTGCACCGTGGCCTGCAAGACCGAGCACGAGATTCCGGTCGGTCAGTTCCGCACCTGGGTGAAGTACGTCGACTCCGGGGTCTTCCCGGACACCACCCGCGACTTCGGGGTGATGCGCTGCAACCACTGCAGTGACGCGCCCTGCGTGAAGATCTGCCCGACCAAGTCGTTGTTCGTGCGCGACGACGGCATCGTCGACTTCGACAGCTCTCGGTGTATCGGCTGCAAGAGCTGCATGCAGGCCTGCCCCTACGACGCGATCTACATCGACGAGGACACCCACACCGCGGCCAAGTGCAACTTCTGCGCCCACCGCATCGACGCCGGCTACGAGCCGGCCTGCGTGGTGGTGTGCCCCACCCACTCGATCTGGGTGGGCGACCTGTCGGATCCGAACAGCGGCATCGCCAGGCTGATCAAAACCAACGCGGTCATGGTGCGCTCTCCCGAGCAGCGCACCGGGCCCAACGTGTTCTATCTGGGCGCCGAACGCGCGGTGCTCGATCCGTTGGCGGCACCGGTTGACGCGAGCTACATCTACTCCACGCCTGACGCGCAGCGCGCGGCGATTTCCGCACACCTCCCGCGCGACGCGCAGACGATGGCCCGCACCACGCTGAACACCCCACATCCACGGCCGTGGGGGTGGCGGGTGGTCACGTACCTGTGGACCAAGGGCGTCGCTGCCGGGGTGCTGTTCCTGGTGGCTGCGGCGTTCCTCTTCGACCGCCACTTGGGCCATGTGGGCACCGTGGTCGGTCCGGCCATCGCACTGGCGGCGCTTGCGGTCACCGGCGTGCTGCTGGTGGCGGACCTCAAGCAACCGGCGCGGTTCTACTACCTGCTGACCAAACCCAATCCACGCTCGTGGCTGTTCCTCGGCTCGGTCGCGCTGGGGGCGTTCGGGGCGATGGCCGCGCTGTGGCTGGTCGTGGGCGCGATCGGGGACAACGAGGATCCTGGCTACGACAACGTGCTGAATTCGCTGTCCGTGCCGGCCATGGTGGCTGCGGTGGCGGCGGCCGGGTACACCGCGTTCCTGTTCGCGCAGGCCGAGGGCCGCGACCTGTGGCAGTCCCGGATGTTGTTCCCGCATCTGCTCGCGCAGGCGGCCATGGTCGGGGCCGGCGCGCTGGCGTTGCTCACTCCGAGCCGGGAGGTGCGGCCGGACGGCGATGAATTCATCGTGCGCTGTCTGGTGGTCGCCACCGTGCTGCACATCGGGTTCGCGATCGTCGAGTTCTACGGCAGGCACGACAGCAAACAGGCGAGCGCCGCCGCGCAGCTGGCGACGGCCGGCCCCTACGCGTCGCTGTTCCGCGGTTCGCTGCTGCTCGCGCTGGTGGCCGCCGGGATGGCGGCGTTCAGCTGGGAAGGCGAGCACCTTGGCCTGGCGGTGGCCGCGGGGATCGTCGCGCAGGTCGCGTTGCTGGGGTACGAGACCGTGTTCGTGCGGGCCGGACAGGATGTGCCGCTGTCATGACGACCGAACTCCCCGGCTTTCGCACCCACGAGCACCTGCGGAACTTCCCGCCGGTGGAAGATTGGGATCACCACGTCGAGTACGACGCGAAAGCGCACCCGCGCAAGGTGCCGCACGAGTACATGCTGGTGCCGACCACCTGCTTCAACTGCGAATCCGCCTGCGGGTTGCTTGCTTACGTGGACAAGTCCGACCTGAGCGTGAAGAAGGTCGAGGGAAACCCGGCGCATCCGGGTTCCCGGGGCCGCAACTGCGCCAAGGGCCCGGCCACCATCAACCAGGTCAACGACCCGGAACGGATCCTGCACCCGCTGCGTCGGGTCGGCGAACGCGGCGGCGGGCAGTGGGAACAGGTGTCCTGGGACGCCGCGCTGGACGACATCGCCGGGCGCATCCGCACGGCATTCGCCGAAGGTCGGTACGAGGAGGTCGCCTACCACGTGGGCCGACCCGGCGAGGACGGCTTCGCCGAGCGAGTGTTGCAGGCCTGGAACTGCGACGGGCACAACAGCCACACCCAGGTGTGCTCGTCCGGGGCACGGTTGGGTCAGGCGCTGTGGGGCGGGTTCGACCGGCCGTCCCCCGACCACGCCCACGCCAAGGTGATTCTGCTGTTCTCCAGCCACCTGGAGACCGGGCACTACTTCAACCCACACGCGCAACGGATCATGGAGGGCAAGCAGGGCGGCGCGAAGCTCATCGTGGTCGACCCGCGGCTGTCCAACACCGCCTCGCACGCGGATGTATGGATGAGTCCCTGGCCGGGCGGCGAGGCGGCCATCCTGCTCGCGGTGGCCGGGCATTTGCTGAGGACCCGTCAGATTGACGAGGCGTTCCTCGAGCGCTGGTTCAACTGGGACGTGTACCTGACCAACCGGCACCCGCAGTTGCCGGTCAGCTTCGAGAACTTCCTGGACGCGCTGGAGTCCGACTACGCCGAGTTCACCGTCGAGTTCGCGGCGGCCGAGGCCAAGGTCCCGGTCGAGCAGGTGCAGCAGATCGCCGACCTGGTGGCCGACTGCGAGGGCCGGTTGGCCGGGCACATCTGGCGTTCCGCGGCAGCGGGCAACCTGGGCGGTTGGCAGGTAGCCCGCTGTCTGTGGTTCGTGCTCGCGTTGACCGGGTCCATCGGGCAGGTCGGCGGCACCTCGCCGAACGGCTGGAACAAGTTCATCGCGCACGGCCCCGACGTGCCCGGGCACGACCACTGGAACGCGTTGGCCTGGCCCGCGGAGTACCCCCTGAGCTGCAACGAGATGTCGATCCTGCTGCCGCACTTCCTGCAGGAGGGCCGCGGGCGGATCGAGGTGTACTTCAGCCGGGTGTTCAACCCGGTCTGGACCTACCCGGACGGGTTCACCTGGCTGCGCGCGCTGCGCGACACCGACCAGGTGGGCCTGCACGTCGCGCTCACCCCGACGTGGTCGGAGACCGCCGAGTTCGCCGACTACGTCCTGCCCATGGGGCACTCCACCGAGCGGCATGACACCCAGTCCTATGAGACGCACGCGTCGAAGTGGCTGGGCTTCCGCCAACCGGTGCGTCGGGTGGCGATGGAGAAGCTCGGCATGCCGGTGGGCGACAGCCGGGACGCCAACCCCGGCGAGGTGTGGGAGGAGAACGAGTTCTGGTTCGAGCTGTCCTGGCGCATCGACCCGGACGGCTCGCTGGGCATCCGTCAGCACTTCGAGTCGCCGTACCGGCCCGGCGAGAAAATCACCGTCGAGGAGTACTACCGCTGGGTGTTCGAGAACCGGGTGCCGGGGCTGCCCGCGAAGGCCGAGGCGGCGGGCCTGACGCCGCTGGCGTACATGCGCCGGTTCGGCGTGGTCGAGGTCGCCGATTCGCTGTACCGGCAGGACGAACGCCCGCTCACCGACGCGGAACTGGACGGCGCGGAACCCGACGAGTACGGCGTGCTGCGCAAGCCGACCACGTTGGACTCGGTGCCGCCGTTGGTCGGCGAGGCCGGGTCGGTGGGCATCGTGCACGCCGACGGCTCGCGCACCGCCGGTTGGCTTACCCCGTCGCGCAAGCTCGAGGTGTACTCGGAGACGATGCGTGACTGGGGCTGGGAGGAGCACGCCACGCCCGGCTACATCCGCTCGCACGTGCATCACGCCGAGATCGACGTCAAGGCCGGGGATCTGGTGCTGGTACCGACGTTCCGGCTGCCCACGCTGATCCACACCCGGTCGGGCAACGCCAAGTACCTCAACGAGATCTCCAACACCCATCCGCTGTGGTTGAACCCGACCGACGCGGCCCGACACGGCGTGGGCACCGGCGACCTGGTGCGGTTGACGACCTCGATCGGCTACTTCGTGCCGCGGGTGTGGGTGACCGAGGCCATCCGGCCCGGCGTGTGCGCGCTGAGCCACCACATGGGCCGGTGGCGGTTGCACGACACCGAGGGCAGCCGTTGGGTGCAGGGACTGGTGGACATCACGAACCCGAACGGCCCGGACACCTTCCGGTTGCGCTACCGCGGCGGTATCGCGCCGTTCGCCTCCGACGACCCGGATTCGCAACGCATCTGGTGGTCCGACCCCGGCGTGCACCAGAACCTCGCGTTCGCCGTGCAACCCGACCCGTGGTCCGGGCAGCAGTGCTGGCTGCAGAAGGTGCGCATGTGCCGAGCAGAATCGGACGACCAGTACGGCGACGTGTGGGTGGACACCGCGCGGTCCATGGAGGTTTACCGGGAGTGGTTGGCCCGCACCCGCAGCACGCTCGGGCCCGGTGGGCAGCGACGGCCGGAGTTCTTCATGCGCCCGGTGAAGCCACGTCGGCGGGCGTTCTACGTGGACCCGGAGGCTTCATCGTGACCGGCTTGATGCATGACCTGGCGACCACGGTCTATGCGGTGGCCAGCGGCAAGGGCGGGGTCGGCAAGTCCACGGTGACCGCGAATCTGGCGGTGACACTGGCCCGGTCGGGCAAACGCGTGGGGGTGTTGGACGCGGATGTGTGGGGGTACTCGATCCCCGGCCTGTTCGGTGTGCGGGAGAACCCGCGGGTGAGCGACGGGCGCATGGTGCCGCTGCGGGCGCACGGCGTCGCGCTGATGTCGGTCGGGTTCCTGGTGCCCGACGGCGCGCCGGTGATGTGGCGCGGGCCGATGCTGCACAAGGCGTTGGAGCAATTCCTGCTCGATGTGGCCTGGGGCGAGCTCGACGTGCTGTTGCTGGACCTGCCGCCGGGCACCGGCGACATCCAGCTGTCGCTGTTGGAGTTGCTGCCGTCCGCCGCGCTGGTGGCGGTGACCACCCCGCAACCGGCCGCGCACTCAGTGGCCGCGCGGGTGGTGACCATGGCCCGGGACGCTGCGCTGCCCATCGCGGGCGTGGTGGAGAACATGAGCAGTGCCGTGTGCGATTGCTGCGGCGAGCGCACGGAGCTGTTCGGATCGGGCGGCGGAGAGCGTTTGGCGGAGTTGGCCGGGGCGCCGCTGCTCGGTCAGGTGCCCTTGGACCGGGCGGCGCGCTTGGCCGGGGACCGGGGCATGCCAGTGGTGCTCAGCGATCCTGACGCCGCGTCAGCTCGGGTGCTGGTTGATGTCGCCGCCCGGCTGCCGGTGGTGCGCCGATCGCTGATCGGACGGTCACTGCCGCTGTCCGTGGTCTGAGTCAGCGCGCCCTGCACGCGCACGGCGACCTCGGCCATGGGCTCGTGCTCCCAGACCCGGATCACCTGCCAGCCCAGCTCCTCCAGGTGTTTTGTGGTCGCGGCGTCGCGGGCGACATTGCCCGCGAGCTTGTCCGCCCACCACTGCTTGTTCGCGGCGGGGAACGTGGCGTGCTCCGGGCAGGAATGCCAGAAGCAGCCGTCCACGAACACCGCGACCTTGGCCCGGCTGAACGCCACATCGATGGTGCGCCGCTTCATGCCCGGCACCGGCAGGCCCACTCGATAGCGCAGCCCAGCGGCGTGCAGCAAGCGGCGCAGCGTGACCTCGGGTTCGGTGTGCGCGCGCGCCTGCTTGGCCATGCGCGCAGCCACGCCCGGCGTGGACGCCGGGGGCTTGGCCTCAGTAACTCTTGGGGAGCCCGAGGTCGTGCTGCGCGACATAGTTCAGGATCATCTCCCGGTTCACCGGGGCGATACGCAGCAGGCGGGCCATGCCCCAGTACGGGATCAGCCCGAACTCGGTGCTGACCCCATTGCCGCCGTGGGTCTGGATGGCGGCGTCCAGCGCGGCGATGCTCGCCTCAGCGGCGGCGTACTTGGCCATGTTCGCCGCGGAGCCGGCGGGCAGTCCATGGTCGTGCAGCCAAGCGGCCTTGGTGGTCATCAGCGCGGCCAGGTCCACTTCGATCTTGGCCTTGGCCAGCGGGTGCGCGACCCCCTGGTGGGTGCCGATCGGCTTACCCCACACCGCGCGGTCGTTGGCGTAGCGGGCGGCCTTGGCCAGCGCGTAGCGGCCCACCCCGATGCACATGGCGGCGCCGGTGATGCGCTCCGGGTTCAGGCCGTGGAAGACCTGTTCGAAGCCTTCGCCCTCGACGCCGATCAGCCGGTCGGCGGACACCCGGACCTCGTCGAAGAACAGGGTGAACTGCTTCTCCGGCATCGCGACGTCCACCGACAACGGGGTCGCCGCCAAGCCGGGGGTGTCGGTGTCCACCACGAACAGCGAGAGCTTGCCGCGGCCGGTGCGCTCGTCGATGCCGGTGCGGGTGACGACCAGGATCGCGTCCGCCTCGTCCACCCCGGAGATGTAGTACTTGGTGCCGCGCAGGATGTAGTCGTCGCCATCTCGCGTCGCGGTGGTGGAGATGTTGTGGCTGTTGGAGCCGGCGTCCGGTTCGGTGATCGCGAAGACGATCTTCGTCTCGCCGGTGGCCAGGCCGGGCAGGTACTTCTCCTTCTGGGCCGGCGAACCGAACCGGGCGATGACCTCGGCGCTGATCGCGGTGGAGACCACGATCAGCAGCAGTGGGCAGCCGGCGGCACCCATCTCCTCGCAGACGATGGCCACCTCGGACAGGCCCATCCCGCCGCCGCCGTACTCCTCCGGGATGTTCACCCCGAGAAAGCCCTGCTTGCCCATCGCCGACCACAGGTCTGTGGTGGGAGTACGGGACGCGGCGTGCTCCAGCCAGTACTCGGAACCAAATTCCCCGCAGACGGCGACGACCGCGGCTCGGAGGTCACGGTGCTCGTCGGTCGCGGTGAAGTCCATGGTTAGGCCGGCTCCAGTTCATTCCGTGCCGGGCGACCGGGACCGGCCGCGCCGGCGAAGGCCTGCGCGATCGACATCCAGTGTACGGCGTCGTTCCCGACCACCGTCAGTGCTGTGTCCGCGATGTTCTGACGCTGCGTCACCACGCGGCAGAACTCGAAGGCATCGCCGGTGACGCGGTCCGTGGCGTCCTGCGGGCCCCAGGTCCACAGCGAGCCGTCGGGCGCGGTGAGCTCGACGCGGATCGCGGCGTCCGGCAGGTCCAGGCCGCGCACCTTGTAGGTGTACGCCCGCGCGCCGATGCCGATGTGCGCCACGTGACGCAGGCGTGCGGTGGGCTCCAGGGTGATGCCGAGTGCGTCGACGATGTCCTGCCCGTGCGCCCAGGTCTCCATCACTCGCGCGGTGAACATGGACGCCACGCTCATCGACGGGCCGTACCAGGGCACCCGGTCGCCGAGGTCGAGGCTCGCAAACGCCTCGATCATCTCCGGACGGGTGCGTTCGAACCAGGCGAGCAGCTGATTACCCGTCAGGTCACGGTGCTCGGCGGCAACCCGGTCCGGGAAGTCCATCCCCGAGTTCATGTGGGCCGCGGCGATCTCCCGAAACCGGTCGGGGTCCACACAGGCCATGGTCGCGACCTCGTCGAAGAAAGCGAGGTGGCTGACGGTGTCCGCGATGGACCAGTTCGCCGCCGGGGTGGGCAGCAGCCATTGGTCGTTGCTCAACGGCTGCAGCACCTCGATCAGCGAATCCGATTCCGCGCGCAGGTCGCCCACCAGGTCCTCGACGGTCAGCGGCATCGTCGGATCTTCCCCCTCTATTCCACCGTCGCGGCGAGCAAGCTGCTCGCCCCGGCCTTGCGCAACGCGGCGAACTCGACCACCTGGGTGGCCACGGTTTGCAGTTGGAAGCGGGCGCCGTCGTCGGTACAACCCCCGTCGGCGTCGAAGATCTTCCCCGAGGAGGCGTTCACCGTCGCGCCCAGTGGCGAGGGCCAGCCGCGCAACGCGTGCACGGTGACCCGCAGACTCTGCAGCGTGGACACAGTGGCCTGCCAGCCGTACGCCACCGCGACACAGCCGACCGGCATGCCGTCCAGGTACACCCGGTCGTCGTTTCGGGTGTCCTCGATGTAGTCCAGTGCGTTCTTGATCATCCCGGACATGGACCCGTGGTAGCCGGGCGAGGCGACGATCAACGCGTCGGCGGCACGCACCGCCTGCACAAAGCGCTGGGCGCGGGGGTCCCGGTCCGGGGTCTCGGTGTCGTAAATGGGGAACATCAGGTCCCGGCTGAGGATCAGGTCCACCTCGGCGCCGGCCTCGACGGCCGCGGTCGCACAGACCCGGACGGCCGACTCCGAACCCGAGCCCGGACGCGTGGACCCGCCGATGCACAGAACTCGAACCGGTGTGATCGACATGTCCACTCCTCCTTCAGGAGATGCTACGGCGGCGGTGCCCGGCCTCATCAGGCACCGCCGCCGTATTTGATACGGCGCGTTTCAGCCGCCGAGGCTCGCGATGAAGGCCTCCATGTCGAAGTCGGCCTCCCAGTAGTGCGGGCGCAGGATCGGCAGCCCGAGTTGCACGAACACCCGGTTGTCCTCCCAGCACGTCGACTCCAGCAGGACCCGGCCGTCGGCGTCGAACTCATGGAAGGTGGACCCGATGGTGCTCAGCGTCTGCCCGCCGGTGGGCAGGCCGCGGAAGGTCGAGGCGCCCTCGATGGTCACCGACCAGTGCGTGAGCTGGTGGCCGTTGCCCTCGAAGACCTCGGTCGGAGTGAACGTGTAGGTGCCGTTCTCGCCGCTGGAGATACCGCCGAGCGCGTCGGCGAGCATCTGCGAGTCGGTGATGGTGTCGTTCTCGTGGTCGTCGACCATCGTGTGCTCGAGAGTGAAGTAGTCGGCATACAGGGCGCGCAGCGCGGCGACGTCGCTGCCCAGCGCTGTGCACCAGTTCTGCGCGTGCTCCATGCCGTTCGCGGCCTTGCGATAGACGCCGCCCTCGGCCGAGACGATCGAGGTCTTACCGGTCAGGCTCTTGGTCGGCGCCACCGGGCCGACCTGACTCAAGACCGCCGAGGCATCCCACCAGGAGGATTCGCGGGTGATCAAACCCCGCTCGTTGTATTGATGGAACGTGTGGCCTTGCGTGCTGAACGGCTTTCCGGCCACGTCCAGGCCGAGGAACATCGCGGCGTGCTCGGGGGCCCACTCCCAGCGCAGCAGCCCGGAGCGCTTGTCGCCGACGTAGGACCGGATCCGGAAGTTGTGGATGCCGATACCGGCCTCGGGGTCCTTGTTGGCGTACGGCGCGAAGTTGCGCAGCAGGTCGTCGTAGTCGTTGAGGTTGTGCTGGTCGAGCATGACGTCCTCGAACACGAAGCCGTCCCGGTTGTACAGCGCGCACACCGCTTCCGAGCTTTCGCGGAACGCCTTGAGCCACTTGATCCCGAAGTTGTAGTGCATTTGAGTTATCCTTCGCTCACGTCAACGCGGACACCGGGACGACCGCCGAACGCGTGCAATACGCCGAATCGACCGTCGTTGCGTTTATCGCGATTAACGTACTCGGATCACGCGAAACACGCAACCTCTCATGGCGTGTGGGGCTATCAGGGCAC
>DASXPS010000106.1 GCA_036493475.1 Sporichthyaceae bacterium
CACAAGATCGTGCGGGTGTTGCCGTCCGGATACCCGCGAAGGCGCCTTCACCGACGCGCCACTTGACGATCTCGACGTTGTCCACCGCAGGGTCTGCGCGGTGGTGGTCAGGTCTTCGCGTCGCCAGGTCCATCGCATGTCCCGCAGCTCGGTCAGCAGGGTGGTGGCGTCGGGGTCGATCAGGCGCTCGGTGTTCATCAACGGATGCCCCCTTTTCCGGCTCTCCCGGCATGAGTGTGGGTCATTCTCGACGTTTGTTGGAGCGCTCGTGAGGTAGCTGCAGGGTGACGGGTCCGCAGGAGAGCATCACCAGAGCGAGGGCTGCCTGGGCGCTGTGGAAGCCGTAGGCCCGGTTGATGATCAGGCGGACGTGGTTGTTGAGGCCCTCGGCCCGCCCGTTGTTGATTTTGAGCCGGATCGAGGCCAGGATGCCGTCACGGTGTTTGCGGATGGTCTTGGCGGTCTTGACCATTGCGTCGATGCGGGACCTGCTGGCTTTGGAGATCCACCGGTCGATCAGTTCGGTGACCTCGTCGGTGTTCAGGTCGCCGGCGAAGATGGCCCGAAACGCCTCCCGCAGGGTGTAGGCACGCCACAGTTGCCCGCCGCGGCGGCGCAGCTTGCGCAGGGTGCCGGCCTGGTCGTCGGACAGGTGGTCGGGGCGTTTGAGCAGTGCCCAGCGGGCTCCTTTGAACTTGTGGGCGGCGGCGGGGTCGGTGGCGCGCATCTGCTGCCAGACGGCGCGGCGTACCGTGTCCAGCGCGTCGGTGACCAGCTTGACCGCGTGGAACGGGTCGATGGCGATGACCGCCAGCGGCGCGTGGGTGCGCACACTGCGGGCGAACGCCGGTCCCATGTCCATGCTGACCGCCTGCAGCCCGGCGGCGCGTTCGTTGCCCAGCTCGGTGAAGAACTCATCCAGGGTGGCGGTGTCCTTACCGGCCCGCCCCCACACGATCTTCTTGCGGCCGTGGTCGGTGACCAGAGTCAGGTAGTTGTGGTGGCGGCGCCAGGACACCTCGTCTACCCCGATGGTGACCAGCCCGTCCAACCGGTCGGCGTCCAGCTCGTCGCTCACGACCCGGTCGCAGATGCGCCCGACGGTGTCCCAGTCCAGCCGCAGGAACCGGGTGATCGTGGTCTTGTCGGTTCTGGTGGCCAGAAACGCGGCCAGGTCCTCCAACTCGCGGGTGAACCCGCTACGGTGCCGGGCAAACGGCACCGCCTCGGTCACCACCCCGCAGGTGGGGCAGTCCAGGCGGCGCAGCCGCATGCGCAGCATGACCATCGCCGGGCCGAAGTCCAGATGCCGCCACGTCGAGGCGACCGGACGGGTGTCATAGCGCCACCGCGTCTGGTAGCCGCAGTGCGGGCAGAGCAGCCGGAGGCGACGCAGCGCCAGGTCCACCACGAGCAGGCCCGGTGACGGCAACGACGCGCCGCGCACCCGCACCCCCGGCAGGTCCAACAGACGGTTCAGTAAGGTGGAATCGCGCACGGCCGTGCCGACTTCCTGTCGCTTCCAGAGTCTTCGTCGACCTTGAAGCTAGGGGTTCTCGGCCGTGCGCACCTCACATCCCGCCCGGCGTGTCGCTGATCCCCATACCCGGCAACGGCCCCGACCGCCTTCTATCCCTCAACCCACCCACACCGATGCCGGGAGAGCCAGTTTCTGGTCGCGGTGGCGCAGGCGCAGATGCTGGGGGCGCAGTTCTGGACCGGGTTGGACCGCCGCCGCGCCGACCTG
>DASXPS010000107.1 GCA_036493475.1 Sporichthyaceae bacterium
AAACCGACCACACCATCCGACGCGAACACGGCGGACTGACCGTGCGGGCCAACCTCGGTGACTTCTGCACCCACCACCACCAACTCAAGGACGCACCCGGCTGGAAGGTCTACCAGGACCCCGACGGGAACTTCACCTTCATCACCCCCAGCAGACGGGTCTATCGCACCCGACCACCCGGCGCCGACGGCGACGTCAAACCCGTCGAGACCATTGAGATCCCCAAACCATCCTCACGCCGCAAAGCCCCACCACCGAACGACGACGACCCCCCGCCGTTCTGAGGCTTTGCCACCCCCTCAACCACTCCCTAACGTCAGCGAAACCGAGGCCCATGGGCCACGGTCTCGCTGACGTTGCCGGGCGTTTCAGGTGGTGGCGGAGGTCCCCACGACGTCCTTGTCGGTGATCGCGGTGATCAGTGCGGACTGCAGCGAATCCATCCACTGCCCGACGACCTTCTCGTGCTCGTCGGCCTTCGCCGCGGACACCTTGCTGCCCGTGACCTCGAGGTTGGCCAGCAGCACGCTGCCGTCCTTGCGTTCGAAGTACACGGCACTCTCGCCATGCATCGTGTCGTCGGAGGCGTCGCGGTCGGCCCAGGAGCGCAGGTGCACCACGGTGCCGTCGTTCAGCGTCTTGGGCTCGCAGGCGCTCAGGCCGGCCTTGGCGTCGCAGGCGGCGTGGAACGCGGCGGAGCTGATCGAGCTCAGTTCAGCAGTCGCTCCGTAGTAGTCGCTGGGCAACTCGGCTGCCTTCTGACTGCCCGGCTCTAGGTCGACGGTGCCGGTGCCCAGCGTGAACGCTCCGCCCAGCGCCTTTTGCAGGATCGCCTGGTCGCGGTCGTGGTCGGACACCGCGACGGAGGAGGCTTTCGCGGATTCCGCGTGCGGCTGCACCCAGGGGTCGGCGGCGACTTTCTCAAGCGCGTGGTCGTACTCGCCCAGCCAGGCGGTTGCAGTCTTCTCCTCCGCGGCGGTCGCTGTCGCCGCGCCCCTCGCGACCATCTGGACCCGCAGGAGTGAGTGGTCGACCCGCTCCAGGTACGCGGCCGTGGCGCTTAGGTAACCCATACCGGCGCGATCCCCCGTGGGCTTCCATTCAGCTGGGACGCTGTACGAGCGCTGCACGAAGACGGTGCCGTTGCCGGTGTCGACGGGAGTGCAGGAACTGGTGTGCAGGCCTTTCTCCACCATCGGCGCACACTGCTCGGCGAGGGTGATGTTGCTCCCGTTACCGCCCAGCACTTCGATGCCGGCGACGACCGCGAATTCGTCGGGCAGGCCCTTGTCCGAGTCGGTGCCCCGGATGAGCTCCGCGCCGAACGGGTCGGAGTCGTCGGTCGCGGCCCAGTCCTTGCCGAGCACGTCGAGCAGGAGGCGGTTGTTGGCGTGGCGCATGTCAGCGGCGGCGGCCATCGCCTCGCTATCCGCCGGCGTCAGCGTCGGCTTGACCGCGGCCGTGCCGGGCGTCGGCTTGGTGTCGCCGATCGCGGGCGGCGCAGCGGGGGACGCGGGCACGACCTCCGCGCCCTGTCCGCTCATCCCGCCGGCCACGACGAACAGCCCCAACCCGGCGCTCAGCACGAACCCCGAGCTGACCGCCTGCATGGCACGCCGGCGGCGTCGAAACCGCCGGCCGATATGCCGCGCGGCATCGACGTCGGTTGGGGTGGCCTCGCGCCCGTCTGCGGCCGCGCCGCGCAGCATCGCGATCGTCTCGTCGTTCTCGTCCATGGTCATGCCGCCTCGCGTCCGATGCTTGTGGCGGAGAGCAGTCCGCGCAGTGCCTGCAGGCCCTTGGCGGCCTGACTTTTGACGGTGCCGGTGGAGATGCCGAGAAGGTCAGCGGTGTGCTCGACGTCGAGGTCCTCGACGTAGCGCAGTACGACGACGGCCCGTTGGCGGGGCGGCAGAGCAACGAGCGCCTCGACGACCCGCAGCGTCAGTCCGTCCTCGGTGGGCGCGGGTAGATCGGGGAGGCGCTCCGCCACCTGCTCGCGCCGCCACGGGCGACGGTGCTCGTCAATGGCGGCATTCACCACCGCACGATTGACGTAGCGGTGCGGTCCCTCATCGCGGCGAATCGTCGACCAGCGCGCGTACACCTGTGCCAACGCGGTCTGCACCACGTCCTCGGCGCGGTCGCGATCCCCGCACACCAAGTACGCAAGACGGCACAAACGCCGCCGCGTCGCATGCACGAACGCGGCAAACTCCGCGTCGTGCTCCTGCCCTCGTGCCACCCCTGAGCCCTTCTCGTGCCCGGCAACCCGTCCTACGGAGGGGACACGTCTCCAGGTTGCCCGGCGAGCGAGAAATTCTCAGGATTTTCTGGCTATCCCACCTGCACGGACAGCATCGACACCGAGCCGCCGTCAAATCCCTCGACGGGGAAGGCGACCGGCTCGTCGGGGTGACGTACCCCGAGCACGTAGAGCAGTGGCAGGTAATGCTCCGGGGTGGGCACGGACAGCGCGGCATCCGAGCCGGCGTCTTCGTAGGCCACGAGCTCGTCCACCCGGCCTGCCTCGATGTGTCCGCGCAGTGCGGTCTCGAACCGCACCGCCCAGTCGAAGGATTCCACGGGCCGGCGACCCCAGGCGTAGGTGTGCAGGTTGTGCACGACATTGCCGGAGCCGAAGATCAGCACGCCCTCGTCCCGCAGTACCTGCAGCTCCGAGGCGAGCGCGTAGTGCTGCGCGGGATCGAGGGTCTCGTCCAGGCCCAGTTGCACCACCGGGATGTCGGCGTCCGGGAACAGGTGCATCAGCACCGACCAGGTGCCGTGGTCCAGCCCCCAGTTCGGATCCTGCGCAATCACCATGGGCAGCATCAACTCGGCGACCCGTTCGGCCAGCTCCGGGGAGCCCGGTGCCGGGTACTGCACCTGATAGAGCTCCTGCGGGAACCCGCCGAAGTCATGGATGGTCGGCGGCGCTTCGTTGTCGGTGATCCGGCCACCGGGCACGTACCAGTGTGCGGACACCGCGAGCACCGCCCGCGGCCGCGGCAAGCGCTCGGCCAGCTCCCGCCAGGCCTTGGTCCAGGCGTTGCCCTCCAGCGCGTTCAGCGGATTGCCGTGCCCAACGAACAAGGCCGGCATCCGGGCTTGTTGGTCTGCCACACCGACCAGGGTATGCAGCGCCGAAATCCTGTCAGCTGCGGCCGGCGCGTCAGTGGCCTGTCGTGGCAGGGTGGAGAACCCCGCCCCGGGCCATGAGGAGGGATCAATGAAGATCTCGATGTTCCACCTGATGCCGCATCGGGAACTTCCCGATGACTTCACCGATCGGTACAAGTCGGTCTGGGTGACCCCGCCGTGGCACGAGCTGGCGGACGCGGAGCGGGTCGGGCAGTTCTACAACTGGACCTTCGACGAATTGATCCACGGCGCCGAGATGGGCTTCGACGGGATCTGCACCAACGAGCACCACCAGAACGCCTACGGCTTCATGCCGAACCCGAATCTCATGGGCTCGGTGCTGGCCCGGGCTACCAACCACCTGCCGGTGGCCATCGTGCAGATGGGCGCGACGCTGCCGAGCACGCAGCCGGCCATCCGCATCGCCGAGGAATACGCGATGCTCGACTGCATCTCCGGCGGTCGGCTGGTGGCCGGCATGCCCGCGGGCACCTCGATGGACGCCAACCAGTGCATGGGCATC